>JAGPDK010000145.1 GCA_018057605.1 Kofleriaceae bacterium
GCCTACAGCAGAGCAGGGCTCGGCGACGATTGCAACCACCCGAACGGTCAGCCGGCTTTGCGCAGGTGGATTCTGGCGAAATCAGCGCCAGCTCGGGCGATTGTTGCAATCACGAAAAACTCCGATGGCCGGCGGTTCGAGCTGGTACGCTTATGGCCACATGCGAAAATGGTTAGGCGGTTTGTTGTCAGTCGTGGCTGCGACTAGTTGTTCAGCTCGACCACGCGCGCATGCGCCAACCGCGGAGGCAACTCAACAACAATCCGTCACCGCTGTCGATACCACCTCGTTACCGACGGCACCTGCCGGCGCAGGTAGTATCGATGCGTTGTTCACCCAATTCGCGCAACAGCTACCAGCACCAGCCACGTTGTCAGAGCAAAATGGCGCTACCGGTGAATGCACCCGAGGCGGTGCAACGTACTCGTTGTTGTACGCAACGTCGCAAAAAATCCCGGTTGCCGCCGATGCTGAGTTACGGCAGGTCTTGCCCTGGGCGCGTCACACTGATCCGTGTATTCGGCAAATTGCGATCGATGTCTTGGTGACCAAGCTCGCATACAATCGCAACAACCTTTCCATTCCAGCCATGCACGAGCCGGGCAATTATCAATTTCACGCGATTCATGCAGCGCTCAAGGCGCGCTTCGACAGCCAACGCATTGCATACACCGCCGGTGACTTTGGCGAACTGGTATTTGTCGTCGAGCCGGCCCGCGCGATTGAGTATCTGGTTGGCGCATGGACCGAAGACGTCGACGCCAGCGCCGGGGCCCAGACGCAGCTTGCCGTGACGGCGCAAGGCAGCACGCTGAACTGGCGCCATCTCCCGGTCGATGCAAAATTTTCCGACATGGTTCACACCGCGACGTTCAAAGGCTTAGTTTTGACTGACGGCCACTTTGTTGCGAAAGGCGATCCGGCGCAACAATTTTGGCCGGTCACCCAAAACATCATGTGGTACCGCGCCTTGTCGCCGTATTGGATCAAGCTGCGCCGGGTAATGCCACGGTGAGTATCGCCTTGTGCAAGCGTGCGTCGCGATGTCGCCGCGTTACCGCCCGCGGGTTTTGTTCACGCCGCGGACTTTGCGCTTATTGAGCCGGCTCGCTTCGAACAAGCGGCGCTCAGTATGTTCGATCATTTGTTGTTGCGCTGATTTTGTGGTGCCGCTTGGGCTGCGCAGCACGTAGCTGCCGTCGGATTGCATATCCCAGGTGCCACGTTGATCGTTTAGTTGGGTATCAAGAATGAGGCGCAGTTCTTGTTGGTGGCGCGGTTCTTCGACGGGGGCCAGTACTTCAACGCGCTTTTCTAAGTTGCGTTGCATCGCATCGGCGGAGCCAATGTAATATTCCGATTTGCCATTATTGTGAAAATAATAAATGCGGCCGTGTTCCAGAAATCGGCCGATCACGCTCACGACTCGAATGTTTTCCGAAATGCCGCGCAGCCCGGGGCGCAAGCGGCATGTGTCGCGCACGATCAGATCGATTTGCACGCCGCGCTGTGATGCGCGGTACATGGCGCGCGCTACATCAACGTCTTCGAGAGCGTTGAGCTTCCATTGAATATGTCCACGGCCGCCATTGGCTTGATTGCTGATTTCGCGTTCGATTTTTTCCAGCAACCCAGACTTGAGCATCTTGGGTGCCACCAACAGTGATTGATACTTGCGGCGCGGCTTGTACCCGGTCGTCAAGTAGTTGAAGAGTTCGGTGAGATCGCGGCCAACTTCGTCCGCGCAGGTGAGGAGCGCGATGTCGCTGTACAGCCGCGCTGTGCCGGCATGATAGTTGCCGGTGCCAATGTGCGCGTAGCGCCGCAGTCCATCAAAATCTTGGCGGACCACCAAGGTTACCTTGGTGTGGGTCTTGAGTCCGACCACGCCGTAGGTAACGTGAATGCCCGAACGTTCCATCCGCGTAGCCCATTTGAGATTGGCTTCTTCGTCGAAGCGAGCCTTAAGTTCGAGCACTACCGCAACTTGTTTGCCGTTGCGCGCGGCGCGGATCAAATGCTTGATCACTTGGCCGTCTTTGGACGTTCGGTACAACGTCATTTTGATGGCGCGCACTTTGGGGTCGTCGGAGGCTTCACGCAAAAAGCGCTCAACCGATTGTTGAAACGACTCATACGGGTGATGCACCATTACGGTTTTGGCGTCGCGAATCGCGTGAAACACGTTGCCATCACTGAGCAGTTCCACCGGTGGACACGGCGCGTGTGGCGGATCGCGCAATTCAGGAATTTCTAGGGTGGCCAATTCCATCAAGTCGCGTTGCCCGAGCATACCCAAGGCATCAAACACGTCGCTAACCTCGTCGAGGCCGAGTTCGTACGCTAGCCGGCCACGCAGGTGCGGCACCATGGCGCGATCGACTTGCACCCGCACCACTGGCGCAAACTTGCGCTCGCGTAGTTCAAACTCGATCATTTCCATCAAGTCTTCGGTTTCTTCTTCGTCGGATTCGGTAATCGCATTGCGGGTCACTCGAAACAGCGAACAGCTTTCGATTTCCATACCCGGAAATAACAGATCAAGATTGTTGGCCATTACATCAGCCAAATCGACGAAGGTGCGTGAGCCGGCAATGCGAATAAACCGTGGCACGGTGGCCCCGACCGGCACTTTGACCCGCGCTAGCAACGATTCAGGATCTTTGGGGTAGTGCAGCGTAATCAACAGGTTCAACGATAGATTGGACACAAAGGGAAACGGATGTGCCGGATCCATTGCCTGCGGAGTTACCAGGGGGAAAATATTGCGGACGTAATGCTCGCGCACCCAGGCTTGGTGAAATGCATCGAGTTCACGATACGGCACGATGCCGACATTGAGCGCGCGCAGGTCGACCAGCACGCGCTCCAAGATCTCGGCTCGACGGGCTTCGAGTTGCGTGATCAGTTCAAGGCAGTCGGTGATTTGCTGCGATGGACTGCGGCCGTCGGCGGTAATCGTTTGTACTTGCGCGCCGACTTGTTGCTTGAGTCCGCCGATACGTTTTTGAAAGAACTCATCAAGGTTTGCTGCAACAATCGCAATAAATTTGAGCCGTTCAAGCAACGGCACGCGGTCGTCGTCGGCTTCGTGCAGCACCCGCCAATTAAAATTGAGATACGTCAGCTCGCGGTTGAGATAGAGATCGGTGCGGTTTAGGTCGGTGGAGGGTGGGTCGAGCAGGCCAGGTGCGGCTGGCGTGCGGCTCGAATCCCATACTCGGCCTTCGCGCACTGGTGCAGGCGCAGGCTTGGCCGCGGCCGCTTCGCTGGTACGCAATTCAACAACTTCTGCGATGCGATGCACCCCGGAATTCTCAGGCAAACCCATGCCGGTGATTATACCGAGGATCGCGTGCCTGCGAGCGCGCCAACTGGCTGTGTCGCACAAATGTTGCCGGGGTTCACACCGCGGGTGGCTACCCGCGCTGCGTGCTGATCATTGGTTTGTTGCCGCAGGCGCGTTCGCCGTGACCGCAGCAAGCGGCATTTCGGCGGTTAGCGGCAAGTGACTAATCCCAGTCGGCCGGATCACTAAAATCGTTGTATTACCAATATGATACGGCCACGGGTCGACTGCATCGGATGGCCAGGCGCGCATGGTTGGGGGCCCGTTGGCGCTGCTAAAGATCAAGCGGCGCGACGTGGTTTCAAAGCTAATTCCCGGGGCCAGGACACGGATGGCGGCATGGCGATCGGCGCTGCGGGCTTCGGCGGGAATTTGCGCCGAGCTGCCGTCAGCTGCGTGAAACGCCGTGGAGGTTGTGCCTTGGTTTATCCACACGATGCCGTTTGCGACGCCCGCATCGGTAATCGGTGCTTTGTCCAGCTGCGCTTGCCAGCCCGCGGCACCCGTACTCACATAGACCGACGCAATCGCATTGCCATCTTCGGTACTGAGCAGCTCGAAGGCCTGGCCGTCGGCGGTCAGCGTGATGATTTCGCCGCAATGCGAGGTTGCCGTTGGTTTGCGGTCTTTGCCGAGCAACAACGCACCCATTTTGCGTGCATCGGTGAGCGATAATCCAAAAACTTCAGAGCGGCCACGGCGTGCAATGCGCACGGTCATTGCGGTAGGCGACACGCCGATCGCTGGCGCGCCAACCCGGCCTGCGTAGTGGGGAATCATCGCTTGCCAAAGTTTTTTGTTCTGCCGAGTCGCTTCAACGAAGTTGCGATCGGTGCCTGATTGCGCGCGGATCGCAATGTACGAATCGTCATCGAGCGCAAAGCCGTCGATGAATGGCCCGGGTACCGGGCGCACATGCAGCATAAACCAAATGCCGAAGCCGCCAGCGAGCAGGCCCACTATGACGAGCAAAGGGCCGAGTAGTCCAAACCGTGGGCGCATTCGGCACCTTACGTTTCATGCGGCTTAATAACAACGGCGACGGATTGTCGCAGGGTTGTCGTTCGATGTACCAGCGCAGCGACTCGTGCGGGGACTAGCTTGGGCCAACCGGTTTGCCACCGGCTGGGGGATTGGCGTGGTCGAACTTTTTCGGTTTGGTCAACCCACCAGCTTGTTCGCCGTTAATTTCTTTCGAGCTGGCCAACACTTTGCGACCGGTCGCGAAAAATACGGTGATTTTGCCAGACTCGACGATTTCAACCGTGCCGGTGCCAAATGTCGGGTGCTCGACCCGGTCGGCAACCGTGTACTTGGCCGACGCGCGGTACGGCACAACGTCTTTTCCTAAATCGGCTTGCACCGATGCACGCTCGAAGCGCTCGACTGGATCACGTGGTGCCCGAGGCGCGCGTGGCGTTTTGGGCGCTTTGGCGACGGCACCAGGCGCTTTGTAACGGTGATAGCCGCTGCATTGTTTGCATTGTACGCGGACGATTTTTTCACCGTCTTTGGCAAATACTACGTGCCAAACATCGCCACATTTGGAACACAGCGCTTCAACATCAGATCCAACGGCAGCACTCATTGGCCGCATCATACTCATTCTTCGCTAAGTAGCACTTCGTTTCAGGCGATTTGATTGCTGATCATTTCATGCAAATGCATGGCTGGGCTATTGACCCATCGCGGCAGGCACCATGTGGCTCCGGCGCAACGCCGTATAATTGGCGGCGCGAACTGATTGACCCGAGCCCAAGGTCGTAGCAACACTTCGCGCATGCCTTTGCTAATGCGCATCGACACCGACAAAGAGATTGGCCAAATCACCGACAAGCAGCTCGCCTTTTTGGTGGAGCAACTTGAAGAAGAACATGATGAGGATCAAGATTATTATATTGATCGTGAAACCTTGGAATTACTGAGCGACAATGGTTGTGACCCTGAGTTGCTTGCGCTGTTAGAAAAAGCCATGGGCCGCGACGATGAGATGGACATAGGCTGGGAATGATTTCGTAAAAATCGATTCATATCATATGTTTGCGATGTAACCTGAATGTTGTACTTGCGATAAGCATAAAAGCTCGGCACACTGTAATGGTGGTAGCCGGACGATGGCAAAAATGGTCACGCGATGTCCGTGCACTTGGCCAAACTTTGGTTGGGCGTGTTGCCACCCCGTTGTTGCGGTCCGGTCGAGTAGCTGGGGCAGCTACGGCCACCGTGCGCACGGTACGCGCGCAGGTTGTGGCACGTACGGTCGAAACCGTCGATGCAGTTACGTTGGAGCTGCGCAGTTTGGATGGGCCGTTGCTGCGTGCGCGACCAGGCCAGTTCGTCACGGTCGAGTTGGCCATTGAGGGTACGGCCGTCAAACGTGCGTACTCGATCGTTGCGCAACCAGGTGTTGACCGAGTTTGCATTGCAGTTAAAAAAATCGCCGACGGGGTGGTCTCGCCACGCATGCACGCTTTGGCGATTGGCGACACACTTTCGCTGCGCGGTCCGCTCGGGCTCTTTGTCGTTGATCCCGATGTAACGCGAGCCACCGAGTATTTGGCTATCGCAGGTGGCAGTGGCATCACGCCTATCGTTGCGATCATTGAAGCCATCTTGTTGTATGAACCACAAAGTCGCGTTGCGTTGATCTATGGCAATCGCTCGGCTGCGGCAACCATGTTTCGTGCTCGGCTGCGCGATGCCGCAGCGCGATCCCATGGTCGGCTTAGAGTGCAGTTTGTCGACGAGCAATGGCAAGCTAACCCGGCCGAAACCAGTTGCGTCGGGCAACTTGATGAGCTGGTCTTGCAACGCGAAATCAACCGGCTGGCCGTGCCTCACAGTGCCGTGGTGTTGTTGTGTGGCCCGACGGTGGTCATGCAAAACGCACGCAACGTGTTGCGCGCGCGCGGTGTCGACGATAACCACATTCACGAAGAGCGGTTTGGTACACCGCACGCAAGCGATCGCGTTGGCGCGGCTGCGCAGGCGCACGTGGCGTCGGTCATCGTCGGCACGCAGCGCTATCAATTTTCTGTTGCACCAAATCAAACCTTGCTCGAAGGCGCGCAGGCCGCCAACGTGCCGATGCCTTCCTCGTGTACCATGGGCGGTTGCGGCGCTTGCGCCGTGCTTGTTGAGCAGGGCGAACTAGTGCATGATGAACCCAACTGTTTAACTGCCGCTGAACGCACCAGCGGTAAAGGCTTAGCTTGTGTGGCCCGGCTAGCGACCGATTGCATCGTGCGAGTTGCCAACGTGGGAGGTGCCCGATGACGAACGCTCCGAACGCTACGCCTAGTCCGCTGTTCTCGACGCGCATGCTTGAAAAATTGCCGCTGCCGGTGCGCAACACCCTCGATCGTTATGGCGAATGGCTGGGCTTGGCGCGTGAAGTCGAAACCATCGCCGTGGCAAAATCCTTGGCGCCTTCGTCGCTGCGAGGCTTGGTGTTACGCCGTGGCAAACAAGGCGTGGCGTCGTTGTTCCCGGCGTCCCACGTGGTAACGATTGACTGGGCCTGCCCTGCGGATCAGCCTGAGATGGCCGAGTTGTATGCGCGCGCCAAGCGCGGTCAATGGGATGGCGATTCGTTGCCGTGGCATACCAATGTTGATCTCGACGATCCGAACCTGCATCTCTTGCCGATTGAAGGTCTCGATATTTCGGTGTTGGCGCGCCACGGTATTCACCTGACGCGGTTGGAAACTCAGCATCTGACGCAAAGCATGGCGGCGTGGATGTTGTCGCAATTTCTCCATGGCGAACAAGGCGCGTTGATGGCGGCCGCGCAAGTCACCGAGTGCGTGCCGTTTTTCGACGGCAAATTGTATGGTGCGACCCAAGTCATGGATGAAGGTCGTCATGTCGAAGTCTTTCGACGTTATCTCGACGACAAGCTAGAAAAAACCTATCAGATCAATGACAACTTGTTCGTCATTATTGACGCCTTGATGCGTGATGCGCGCTGGGACATGAAGTTCATCGGCATGCAGATTATGGTTGAAGGCCTCGCGCTGGGCGCGTTTGGCGTTTTGTATAAAATGACACGCGAGCCGTTGCTCAAAACCTTGCTCAAATATGTGATTCAAGATGAAGCGCGCCATGTGCACTACGGCGTGGTGGCGTTGCGTCAGCACATCGCGCAATTGTCCGACGCTGAGCGTCGTGAACGTGAGCAATGGACGTTCGAAGTCGCGTTGTTGATGCGCAATCGCTTCATGGCCTATGAAGTTTATGAAGAATGGTTCGAAGGGCGGCTGCCACGCGCGGCCTGGCGCGAGTTGGTCCTGACCTCGCCAGCGATGCGTGAATTTCGCGAAGTGATGTTTTCGCGGCTGATGCCGAATCTCCGCGAAATTGGGTTGTTGTCGCCCAAGATTGCCGCCGACTATCAGCGCGTTGGCCTGTTGAAATATGCGAGCGGTGCATCGGCGCCCCATCTCACTGGTGAAGCCATGGTGTCCGCGTTGGACCACGCGCCCATGTGGACGATCGCAGGTTGAGCTGTTTTTGATCGACCGTGTGGCACTGTTAACGCACCGGCAACGCTCATACCCTGAAGCTATGGCGGCGTCCGCCAGCGAACGTAAGGCCGTCAATTGCCGCGTCAAAAAGCCGTGTTTGGCATCATTGGTAGGTCGATGCCGATTTGACGACCGCGCACCCTGGGCAAGCACGTTTGGCAGCCATATGTGCAGGTAATTCTTTCGGTATTCCGCCGCTTGGCGCGCTACCCGGGCGTTACTGGGTTAATAAAGACAATCAATTCAATGAGGTTAGGCCATCTGGCCGCCACGTAACTGCAGTGCATATGGGTGTTGCTAGCTGGGTACCGGGAGCTTCTGTTTGACCGGATCCCGGGCAAAAATTTATTAAATAATATTAGATAGTTAATAGGATGGTGGTAGCCCGAAGCGACGGAAATCGCGCTAGCCGCCTGTACCAGCCTCGAAAATCTGCTAAGAGAGCCCTACTATGGAAAAGCACAAAGAACTCGTTGATCTCGTCGCATCGCTGCAAGGCGACTTCGCCAAGTTTTACGACCAGGGCAACAAAGCCGCTGGTACCCGCGTTCGCGCAGGGATGGCGCAAGTCGCTGCGTGGGCTAAAGCCACTCGCGCCGACGTGTCGTCGATCAAGAACGCTGAAAAACCAGAATAAACCCACTTCGCAGCCTCACTAGGGCCGCAATACCAAAAGCGTCAGCGGGTAACCGTTGGCGTTTTTTTATTGGCCACTCACCACGACTTTGCGCACCCCGCGCGCGGTGAGCACGGCGGGTAGTCGTTGCCGCAAGTCACCCTGCAAAATGATGGCGTCACCCTCGATAACGCCGCCGCAGCCCAACGCTTGTTTGAGTGCCTTGCACCAGTCTTCAAGTGCCTTTGGCGCCAGCTCTAGTTTTTCAATATAGGTGGCTTCTTTGCCGCCACGGCCTTTTTTTTCCAAGCGCACGACGGCGCGGGCTGGGCCTTTGGCTCGCACTGCCACCGCCGGGGATGGCGCAGCGCCGGTCGGTGCCGCTGGTAACGCATCGCGCAGTTGGGCCAGCGCTGCAAACGGTGAGTTGACCGAAGCCGGGGTGCCCGCCGATGCTGTGCCGGTTGAGTTGGCGGTCGCGGTACCCGTGGTGGCGCCAGCCGCAGGCCCGTTGCTGGTTGAGTTGTTTTTGGATGCCTTGCTCATACCGCTGACCGTTAACTCAGAATTGATTCCAAAGGTACTGATTGGTGACTTCGTGATGAAATTGGATTTCATTGGACTTCACCGTCGAGCCTAGCGCTTTTGGGCAGCGCTCTGCGGATGCCGTCTTGAGTTCGGCATATTTCGTGTGCACGGTTTCGCCGTACAAACTCTTGGCGAACGCGCTGCCTTTGAATAAGCGAATGGCATCATAGATGTTGTCGGGCAAAAAGCGCGTACGCGACTTCTTGTTGTCGTCTTCATTTTCGACCGGGCCCTCAAGGCCCGTACGTAAGATGGTGTAAACCGACATATAGGGATTGGAGTCGGGCGCGACGCTGCGGACTTCGATTCGGGCGCTGCGTTCATTGCCAATGGGAATGCGCACCATGGCGCCGCGATCAATCGCCGAGGCTTTGATTTGGTTTGGCGCTTCGTAGTGCGGATCGAGGCGGCGATATGCATTGACCGAAGAGTTGAGCACCAAGCAAATGTCCGGAGCTGCGCCCAAAATACGCGAGATGAAATCCCAACCCGATTTCGAAAGGCCATCTTTGCCTTTGTTGTCGTGGAACAAATTGACGCCTTTTTTCGATAGCGACAAATTGGTGTGCATGCCGTTACCGTTGACGCCGGTGACCGGTTTGGGCAAAAACGACGCTGTCATATCGAGTTGGCTCGCGACTTGGCGGGCCAGCAACTTGTACAGTTGCACTTGATCGGCACCGATTACGGCGTCGGCATATTTGAAGTTCATTTCGAATTGCGATGGCGCAACTTCAGGATGGTCTTTTTCGTTTTCGAAACCCATCGCGCGTTGAGCTTCGGCGCAACGATCGATAAAGATGCGCAGCGCGTCGCCCGGCAATGAGTGGTAGTAGCCGCCCGTCGAAATGAAATCGAATGGTTTGCCTTCGTGAAAATGCCGTTCGGCGTCGCGGCCCTTGAACAAGAAGCCTTCAATTTCATGCGCGACGTTACACGTCATCCCATCTTTGCTGAACAGCTTGTTGGTGTAGGCTTTGAGCCGCCCACGCAAGTCGCCGATATATGGCGAACCGTCTTTTTCTAAAACTTCGCCGAACACCAGGATCTTGCCGGCACCGAAAATATCGCAAGGCAGCCAATAGAATGCAGCCCAGTCAATGCCGAGGCGTAAGTCGGACTCTTGTTGCGCGGAAAATCCGCGGATCGAACTGCCATCGAACGTCAGGTTATCGGCTGAGCCAAGCAAGAACTTTTTGTCGTAGTCGAGCATGTGCATCCGGCCCTCGAGGTCGGTGAAGCACACTGTCACGGCTTTGATCCGCTTTTCGTCGCGCAGATACTTCATGCGTTCTTCGCGAATTTTGTCGATTTTGACGTGCGCTAAACGCTGGGCTTTGGCGGCGAGATTAAGTTCTTCGAGTTCATCATATGGAATTTCCAAAAAAGACCGAAGCGCTTGGGTGGCAGGGGGCGCGAGTCGACCGGCGGCCGGCGACATTGACGTTGATTTGCGAGTCATGAAATTCTCCTTAGGTTTGATTAAAATATCATAAATCTCATGATATTTACTCTTATCCGGGTAGAAATTACTGCAAAATAGGATTCTTGAACAGAATCTTGGCAGGTGCGTCAACCGTGCTCGCGATCCCGACCTGGTAGGATGCCGAGATGAAACGACGACTACTCATTGTGGCGGTGCTTGGTGTACTCGCGGTGGCCTTGTGGGTTTGGCGCTCGCAGCGAGCGGCGACGTCGCAAGAGCAAAGGGCAACGTCGGGCGCGGGTGCAGCTGGCAGTGCCTTGGCGCCGGCGCGTGAGCTACGTGATCGGGCCGCGCGCGTGGACCCGAGCACCATGGCCCGCGCCTCGATCGCCGGCACGGTGAAGGATGCCACTGGTGTTGCAGTTGCCAATGCTATGGTCTGTGCAGATTTTTCCTCCGACGATATTTCCACCCAACAAAGTCGT
>JAGPDK010000621.1 GCA_018057605.1 Kofleriaceae bacterium
CATGTGCTTACGCGGAACGAGCCGATGCGCGTGCGCCACGGCGAAGAACCCGTCGTCTGCACGTACTCAGTGGTGTACCAGAAAGTGCAGTCGTCGGTGGGATCGACCGACAGCATACTATAGTCGCCCCAGCGCGCGGCGGTGTGCGTTTGCGCGCCGGTGCCCGCAAAGAGCGTCCCTTCACCCTGGCCCATCGTGCCGAGCGCATCCGTGGCGAGCCGCCCCGTATAGCGGATGGCCGGATACATGGTGCTGCTCGAAGCCGAATAGCCGATGGCAATCTGGCCCTGGCCGTTCATCGCAATGCTGCCCATCCAACGATGAGTCGCATCGGGCGAATATGAGCCTTGCTGATAGATGCTCCAGGTGCCGCTTGTATTGCGCAGTTCGTACCAGCGAATGCCGGCGCGATCGGCATTATTCACGTCGACGGTGTGATTGAGCACCAGCGACTGATGCGTACCGAAGTTGCGATACTGCACGCGGTACATGGCCCGATCGGCGATCGCGTCGAGCTTGGCCGTAGTGCCTTGCTGCGGAATGCACGTGCGCGAGCCGTTGCACATGTTCGAGTCAAACGCGGCCGTGGGCAGTTTGGTCACCAGCGAGAAGGTCGAATTGGCCGTGTTCGTCCAATCGACATGGAAGGCGTACAGTTGAATTTGATCTTGCGTGAAACCGGCGGCATTATCGTCGGGTTCAGCAAAAATGTTGGGGGCGCCAGCCGCCGGGGCCGGGCCGTCCAAATCGGACGGGAGCATACCACCCATGTTGGGATCGGTGGCGTACAGATTGAACTTCACCATGCGCGCCGGCTGACCCAACAGCATCTTGTCGCGCTCGAACACGGCCACGCCCTGCCCTGCCCACGTAGCGGCATTGGCAAATTCGTGCACGGCCATGTAATAACCATCCGGCCAGACGCCAAAGTGCGGATAGTCATTCATGTTGGTGGAGCTGTACAGGAAGTCGTAGCGATACCACGCGCCGGTCGGATCGCCGGTCTGCGAGACGGCGATGCACTGGTGATAGCCGGACGTGCCGCCGGGCACTGCGAACTGGCTCACCATCCAGCGATCGGCCAACTGGTCATACAGCACGATCGGGTCGCCGTCGTTGCTGGTCTGGCACGTGCCGCCAAAGCCGCTCCACAGCGTATTGCCCGCCGCCGGTCCATACAACAAGCCCCCCGATTTGTTGTAGATGGCGAATGACAGGTTGACCCACTGCATATAGTGATTGGGGCCGACGTCGCCATTCGTATCGGGCGGCAGCACGCCGTTGACGTTATTCACGCCGTCGAAACTGACCAGCGGCGCGCTCACGGCCGATGGAATCGGCCGCTCCCCGCTGGCTGCATCCCACGCCGGGTCTTGAAAGCCCTCGTTGGGATTATTCGGGCCAGTCCCATCGGGCCGACCCGGCAAGCGGTGTAGCTCGTTCAGATCAGCCTCTCGGCCTTGCTCCGGCGCGATAGGCGCAATGGACCGTAACGGCGCTGACACATCCACCTGGATGGATTCGGCCACGACCGGGCCATTGGTCAATTCAGGCGGCAGGGGCTGCACACCACCGTCAATCGCGACAGGCGTCCCCGCGACACCGGGGCGATTGACACCAAACCGCGCGGCAACCGGCGCCGCGGGCGAGCGGGCCGGAACAAACGCAGCAGCAACCAGGGCCAACAGAACCACCACAACCACAAATCCCAGAATCTTTGTACGCATGAGCATTGTCTCCACGTGTTAGATTAGATTTGACTTACGGCCAGGGGCGAATAAACACATTGGGTCAGCGGAACCCTGATTTGACGCGCTGGTGGCTCCTTGGTTTGCGCCGGAAGCCCCCGTCTCCGGCTCAAGATAGACGAAACGCCAAGACACTTAATCGCTTGGCATTGGGCCTGATTCTAACACGTCTTGCGTCTGTGAATAGGGCAACAAATAAATTTTAAGGACTTTGTGATGAACCGTACGGATTGATTTAATCTACTCAATCAAACGAAGCAACGAACAGTACCCAAATCGATAACGCCCCTCACCCGATCGGGTGACGCGGTGTACCGACAAGGTCGCAATGAGAGTCGAAGCGTGCGGGCCAGCGCGATCGATCGGGCTGGGTGAAGTGCGCAGTTACTTTTTCTTGCGCACGTACAGGCGTTTTTCAACTTTAGCAATCACTTCGCCAGCACCATCCACCACCTCCACATTGAAGATGGGTTCTAATTTCTCACCAGCATCTGCCTGCGCTTTGATGATGGCGATGGTGTCTGGAGAAATGTGAAAGGTGGCATACACCGTGCCTTTGCCCGGCTTCACAAATTGAATCGCGGCGGCTTTATCCCACACGATATAGTCGCGGCCCAGCTGCTGCATGAGGATCAGCATGAAGAACGGATCGCACATGGCGTACAGGCTGCCGCCAAAATGTACGCCCACCGCGTTGAGGTTGAAGCGGGTCAGCGGCATCTTCACTTTGATCGTATGTGCATCGGATTCGTGATGCAGCACGTGGATGCCCGCGCCGAGCAGCGGCGGATACCAGTTGATCAATTTGAAGCGCGGACTGTCCATGAAACCCCGCGACGTCTGGTCGCTCATGGCTTGAGACTCGATGCTTTGGTTTTTCGCTTGGGCTTGGGCTTTATCGGCAGCGCATAGCGCCAGATCACACGGCGCATGGCTTCGGTAATGGCCGGCGTGTGCGGAAAACGTTCGCGGGTGGTGACGATCAGTCGGATGACATCGGCGCGACGTTGGCGTTCGGTGGACATCGTTCCTCCAGCCCGGCGCGAGTTGAACCCCAGCCGCGCCCGGTTGTGCCACCCCCATTATAACCCCGGCGAACACTGACGTGCGCTGGTGCTGCGTTCGTTGAAGGGCAAGCGTGAAGCAAGCGAAAGACGAACCCGCGCAGGCACGCTCGTTTCCAAACTCAACGGCGACTATCCCAGCGGCAGCGCCTCAAACAGCGTGGTCAGCGACGAAGCGGGCGATACACCCTGGCCCGTTTGAGCCGCGATGGTGGCGAAGGTGTAACTGGCCAATCGCGCTCGAAACTCACAACAGAGTTCAAACCAGACCGGATGAATGACACACATCTGATTACGCACACAGTCGCACGGCTGGCGCGCACACCGATTGAGCGCAAA
>JAGPDK010000146.1 GCA_018057605.1 Kofleriaceae bacterium
GGTTTCACGCACCAGTTTCGCCTGGGGTATCACGCCGCCGACGCCCGATCCGGAAGGCCCGCCGCACGTAATTTATGTGTGGCTTGATGCGCTCACCAACTATCTTTCGGCGTTGTGTGACATTGCCCCCGACGGCAGCGCCAACTTGAATAGCGCGATGGTGCAAACGTATTGGCCCCATGCCGTGCATTTGATCGGCAAAGATATTCTGCGTTTTCATGCGGTGTATTGGCCATGCTTTTTGCTTTCGGCCGGTCTGCCGCTGCCAACATCGATTGTCTGTCACGGCTGGTGGACGGTACGCGGCGAAAAAATCTCCAAGTCACTACCTGCCACCCGCATCGACCCAGTTGCCTTGGCCAAAGCCTTAGCCAATGGTGCACCGCTCGGTGACCAGCTTGGCGTTGACGCCATGCGCTACTATTTGCTGCGCGAAGTCCCCCTTGGTAACGATGGCGATTTCACTTTGGAATCATTGTTTGCGCGCTACAATGCCGAACTGGCCAATGACTTCGGCAACCTTATCAATCGCAGCATCACGTTGTTACAGAAATTTGGCGACCAATACGCACCAACGCGCACCCTGGCAGCGCACAGCGAAAGCCAACGCGGGCTGCAACTCGCCATCGAAGATTTGCTCAACAGCACCGCGCGTGATGCGGCGGCGCAGTTCGCTGAATTTGCCCCGAGCCGAGCACTGGAAACGATCTGGCGCTTTGTCCGCGAAGGCAATCGCTACGTCGATATGAGCGCACCGTGGACCCTAGCCAAAAAGGCTGCGGCCGGCGATGCGGCGGCGGCCGATGACCTGCGGTTGACCTTGCACACCATGCGTGGCCTGCTGATCGCCATTGCCGACTTGATCGCCCCAGTGTTGCCGACCGCAGCCAACGTTTTACACGGCTGGCTGGGTATCACGCGTGCACCATCGTGGCCGGTTGGCGCCGCCGCGTTGCAAGAAGTTCCACCGCAACACTGGGCCAACGAAATCACGCCGCTGTTTCCACGCTTTGATGAAGCGACGATGGCCCGGATTTCGGCCACGGTGTTACCCCTCGACGTGACCAGCCCGGCCGCAGCCACGGAGCAACCAACGGTTGTTACCTCGCCTACACCAAGCGACGCGGCGACCAGCGCGACTGCCACACCGACGAAAACGCCGGCCGCCAAAGCCAGCCCGCCCGCGGCACCCATCAGCTTTGACGACTTCATGAAAACTGACTTGCGCGTCGGCAAAGTCGTGAGTGCCGTTGCCATCGCCAAAGCCAAGAAGTTGTTACACTTGCACGTCGATGTTGGTGAAGCCACGCCACGTTCGGTGGTGGCCGGCATTGCCGAAGCATACGCACCGGCTGATCTGATTGGCAAAACCGTCCTCGTTGTGACCAATCTAGCGCCCGCTACCATCCGCGGCGTCGAATCGCACGGCATGATTTTGGCGGCCGGCGATGATGCAATTCTGGGCTTATCAGGCGTTGACCGCGAGGTGCCGCCAGGCACCCGCGTACGATGATGTTGGGTCCACAAAATAGCGCGAGCACAGCCAAGCGCCCAGCGCCCCCACGCGGTACACTCGCCCCATGTCTACTGATTCGTCCAGCGCCGATGCCGTCGCTGATAATCGTCGCGCCGGCCGCCTAATTGTCAACGCGCCAGCCATTGTCGAATCCATCGGCCAAGCGCCGATGTCGCTACACCCAAATCTTGCCGCCGTGTATCGCCGTGTCCAAGCCGATGCCGACACCATCACGCGCCGTTTCCCCGCGGTGGTTCGCGACCTGTCGACCAATGGTGCATTTATTGCCGGCGTATCGTTGCCCTTGATGGCCCGCGTCGCCTTGCGTTTCGATGTCACCGGCGTTGGAAAAATCGATGCGATTGGCTGGGTCATGTGGTTGCGTTCCGATGAATGCAAAGTGCCGACCGCTAGTGGCACCATGGTGACTCTGCCCAAAGGTTTTGGCGTATTGTTCGAATCAATGGCGCTTGATATCCGCAACAGCATTGCCCGGCTGCTGCCAACCTAATGGCGCACTATCGGCTCCGGCCGCGCTATCGCGTGTTGCCTGCGTCGGCGGCAAGTATTGGCGCCGTGATTGCGGCGTTCGGCGCGCTGCAAGGGCCCTTTGCGCTGGTTGCAGTTGGCGGTGCCGCGACCGCACTTGGTGCAGCGTATTGGTTTTCGCCAACCTGGAAAATCCGCTTGGTCACCAGCCCCGACGAGTTGCAGTTTCATACTGCACGCGGGGTAAAATCGTTGCCTTGGACCCAGGTTCGCAAACTGTTTATCGACCGTGCACATCGCACCTGTTTGATTGTTGGGAGTAATGCCGAAACGAGTGTAATCGTCCCCGGTATTGGCGCGCCGGCGCCTTACGATATTGAAAACAAGAGTGAGCTCTTCGACGAAATCGTTAGCTATGTCCCGGCGGCACGACAACGCGATGTTGCTTCGGTCGAAGAAGCGATCGCCGCAAAATTACCGTGGACTGACCTCGACCCAGTCACGTAGCCCCGCCGGACCACGGGCGCGCGGTCATTCACTCTAGCAAGTGCCTCGACCGGGCATGCCCGCCAGAATCTTCGAGCGCGGTGGATCGAGCGCCGTAGACCGAGTCCGAGTGGGCGCTATCGAGAAAATTGATTAGTTCGAGAGTTTCGATGTTATGCGCTTACCTCACTGGCATTGGTACGCGTCGTAGTGCTTCGACAGGCGCAGGGTGCATCGTCACCGTCCCGCTATCTACTCACGGCGGTGCCGACCAATTGCAGCCGACTTCAGCCGCGCTGACATGGCAGCGTAAACACATGCGACGGTTGCGTTGATCCAACGCTTCGCATTGCGCACTGTTGCGCCAGCCCCGAGGATGCGGCGTCGCACGCACACCACCAGGCTGCGCGCTATGGCAGCGAATGCAATCATTGTCGCGATGGCACGAGGCACAGCTTGCGAGATTGCGACGCGCTTCGGTCGCATGCAAATTGCGATCGCCGATGGCGCCGGCCCAACCAAGCGGGTGAAATGCCCGTTGGCCTTCGCCGTTGCCAAATGCTGGCAGCGCCCGGGTGCCAACACCGGAACGTTCATGGCAGCCCACGCAGTACGTCGCGACACGATGACACGCGCTGCAATCGGGACTGCCACGCCGCGCTTCAAACGCATGCACCTGCAAATAATTTCCAACGTGAAATTCAAGCGGCTTGGTCACGCCGTTGTGACAATCAGCGCAATACGATTCACGATGACAAGCACCGCAAGTGCGTGCTGGTTGTCGCGCTGCACGCGCGTGATCCGTCGCAAACCCAGGACCATGCCGGTCGCCAAAGGTCTCGCTCGTAGGCAGCAACACACCGTCGGGCAGATCAACCTGTAGGCCGCCGACCGCATCACTCAAATGGCATTTGGTGCAAGCTGTGCGAGCCGTCTGCTGACTCGCTGTCGCCGTCGGGGTGTGACACTGCAAGCATGAATCCATCGTCGGCAAAGGCCGCGCCCCGGCGCGATCCACACCGAGTGCAACCAAATCGCCATGGCACCGCACGCACGTCGTTTGGCGGTGTTTGCTATGGTCAAATTTGAGCGCCGGGGGCGCGACGAAACGCGGTACCACCACCGTGTTGGCCTGCCAACCACGATGACAAGCAACACACGCCGTGACCGGACTACCGACCACACCATTGGGTTGGCTGCGATCAATCGCGTGACATGCCCGGCACTGCATTTCAGTAGGCAACAAGTTGTCGACCGCCGATTGCGAGGTACGGCTGCGGGTATGACACGTCTCACATGCGATGCCGCGTTGGCCATGTTTGACATGCGAAAATTCTAGCAACTCGCCCTTGCTAGTGAGCTGCGACGGATACACCGGCGAACTGCCACGCGCGGTTGCCGCGTCAAAACATGCCACGGCCAATATGCCGAGCAGCAAAACTGCTTGCACGACCCGCGCGGCCTTGGTTGTTTTTGTTGATTGCATCGTCATTGTTCAGGCACATAACCCAAGGACAGCGTGAGCCAGCCTCGTATATCGTTGCCGGCTACCGTATTGTGATTCCATTCCATCATTGCGCCAACCCCGACGTAATCAACGGGTCGCCACAATGCCCGGAGATGCAGTGATTCACTGAGTGGCGAGCGCACCACCGTGTCACTCAACGTGTCAGATGCCAAGGCCGCGACCGCTGCGCGCATGGCCACCAAGCTGCCACGCGATGGCGTTGCGACCAGTTCGCCCGAGGTCGAGATTCGCCGGCCACCGTAGCCAGCGTCGTATAACCCTGCGACACGGAACGACCAAATCGGCGTCAAGCCTTGATCTAGCCATGCTTGGCCACCGCCAGCAAAACGGCTGGACACCGACGATGTTGACGTCGAGCTTGCAGTCGGCGCCAAAGGCGCTGTGAGAAACTGTTTCCCCCACAACTCCAAGCGCACGCTGCGTGGTCGCACCGGTGGCGGGCGGTCATCCGACGTGCCTGCAAACCCAAGACTAGCAAAGTTGCGCGGCGCACCGTTTCGCTGTGGCGCCGTGCGACTTGCGCGGCCACCCTCAAATGCGTAGGCCACGCGGACATCAACCGCTGGCTCCACTACAAAAATACTAAAAATCGAATCGCCATCGAACGTTGGGTTCATGTACTGCGACGACAGGTCGACTGCGTGGGCTTGCCGTGCAACGCGCAGCCCGAGCACCGAACGATCTACGCGCGCGTGCAGGAGGCTATAACGCGCATCCCAATACGGCTGCAGCGATACAGCGCCAACCTTGGTTTTGCCATGCACGTGCCAATATCCGACTTCTTGGTTCACGCCTGACGCGGGCGCTTGGCCGTTGTCGTTGGGATAATAGCCAAGGTCTGGGTAACGCAACCGCGCGACATCGCCTAACAAGCCGACCGAATCGGACCAGGCCCGTCGGTAGCCAGCCTCGGCCGCGATCCAACCAAGGCCGGTGGTAACCACTGCGGCATCAACCATCGGCAGCAAGGCGCTGCGTTGCGGACAGTATTCGTAGTCCGACGACAATCGACGATTTACAATCAAGCGATCCGGCGCAATTAACTGCCAACTGCCGCTGTCCGGCGCGGCGCCTTCAACGTACTCGCGACAATCAGCGCCGGCATTGCCATCGAGTTCCGACGCTGCCATGCCAAACGGCGAAGCTTCCCGAACTCGCACGCCCGCGGTTGCGCGCACCGTTGCATACCGATGCAGCGCTGCACTAACCCGGGCTCCATCAACGGAGAAATATTCAAAGCCATCATTGCCCACCAACCGACCGGCGTCGAACGCAACGCGCTCATTGAGCAACCCATCTACATGCAGATAGCCGTACATCAATTGCAAGGCAATGACCGAGTTGGCAAGTTCGGGTACGACATCTAGCGCATCGCGCCGCACATTGCCGATGCGCATCGCGCCGGCCGTGTAGGTGCCAAAATCATGATCAACCCGGGCACTGCCAACCAATGAAACGCGCACCCCACCGTCGGCGAGACCACGTCGCTGCCGCCCGGCTTGCCAGCCGGGAATATCCCAAATTGACAGATCCAGCGATTGGGTAAAGCGCTGTCGGCTAAGCAAACTAACCCGACCATAACTCCCGAAGCTTCGCAATTGATAACCCTGCGCGGTGGCATAGGCCCGCGCTGAAAACTCGTAGGCAGCGACCGGCATGGGCCGAGCTAGCAACACAGTAATCAACACGATGATCAAAACGGGGATCATCGCCGCGGGCAACGCAGCCTCGCGCCGAGGTGGCGGGCACGCGCTGCCGAAGGCACGGCGGATGATGTCGCGGCGCACGGTCATCGTGTACCTGACGGTAACAAGCTCCCGCACGTGCAGCAAGCGGCCACGGAATCAGTTACCACTTGGCCCAACGGTGAGTTGCGATACCGCTGCGCCACCGTCGCCAAAACCAGCGATGGCGATCGCACCCGCTGCACTTGCAATCCCAGTTGGCAAGTCACACCGCAGAACCTCGTCGCCCGCGACGGTGGCGGTCGCCGTCCGACCTTGCAACCGGATTTCAACATCGGTGGCCGCAGCCAACGCCGACGCAGCGACCACGCGACCCGTGCAAAGCGTGGTGGTAATTGCGCCGTTGCGTTCAACCACGGTGACCGGTTGATTTGCTTGAAACAAAAAACCGAGCCATGCAGCGGGGCCCCGATAGTGCATAGCCAGTGCAAATCCGGTGGTTGGCGCAGCGACGGCAACCACGGCTTGCACGGTGCCGGCCGAGCGCCGCGGCCCCCCCACCACCGCAAACACCGTTGGACCGGGACCGGGCCCCGATACGACAAACTGATTATTGGGAATTGCCAATTCGGCGTTGTCGAGGGGCGTCAAGCTAGTATCGGATAACCCAGAGCTCAACAGCACCGATGCAGTGAACGGCCCAACCAACGATGGTCGGTAGCGCCACGCGCTGGCCGAAGCAACCCCATTGTTGGCCCCGCCGACGACCAAGATGCTGCCATCACGCAAACGTACGGTTGCCAGTTCATCTTGCACCAACAACGGATCGCCCGTCGGGGTGACGGCACGAAACGAGCTGGTGGTTGGTTCAAAGAGTGACAAGCCAGCGCCACCGCCAGCGATCAAAACCCGCCCATCTTCCTGCAAGGCCAACGCGGGGCCGTGCCGCGCGCGATCTGCCGTCGCACCGCGCCTGGTAGTCGAGCCGGGAATCAACAACGACATCGCATCCGAGGCTGCCGCTGCTGGCGCTGCAAAACCTGTTAGTGTTGCGCCTGAATCAAGCGCGATCGCACGGCCCGCGGCCGGCACCATCACCACGGCCCCGGTCGTAAGGTCCATGCGCTCGGCCGCCACGCTCGGTAAACCTTGCAGCGTGACGCCGCCAACCACCAGCAACGCCGGGCCGCGAGTTGCAGTCGCTGGCTCAAGCACAACGTCGGGGCCGAGGTGATCCAAGGCAAGATTACCCAACAGGTCCACGTCGTCGGCGCCGACATCGACGAGTAATACCCGTGCCGCCGCGTCGCCGGTACATGCACCTTGGCTCGCCGATCGGCAACCGCCAACCACGGCAACGCGCGTCGGATCAACGGCAACCGCAGCAAATTGCCAGCGCGGCTCGAACACGCGCGGTTTACCGAACTGCTGGGTAACCGGATCAAACAAAGCGTACGCACCGGTGCCTGCAGCGAACAAGGCGACCCGACCATCGGGCATTGTCGCTAGCGCGGAACCTTGCAGCGTACTAGCGCTGGCAAACACGGCGGGCAAGTCAATCGGTACAAACGCATGTTGCAGCGGGTCAAAATACTCGGCGCTGACTTGTGCGCCGGTGGTCGCGGTGCCGCCCACCACCAACGCACCGTTGCCGGCCGCCGCTATCATAGGTTGCCGGCGCGGCTGCTGCAGGTCAGGCAACAAACAGCCACCACCGGGTGGCGCCATGTACACCGGCACCCGGCCACCATCGAGTAACGCCGCAAAATCTAGCGGTGCCGATTTGCCGACGGCCCGGACCGCCCCACTCGAGCCAATAAGTTCGACCGTGAGTTGCTTGGTGTCCACCGGAAAATCCGCAATATCCACAGATGTCACGCTGCCATCGAGGGCGATCGAACGCGTGACTTCGCGATCGCCGGTTTGCGCAGTAATCAACAACAGGCGGCCATCCGCGGCATGGCCACACGATGGCGTACGGCCAAACATCGGTTGTAACCCAACGCGCGGCACCGCATCGCCACAGGCCATCAACCATAACCCAAGCCAGCCCAGACTGGCCACGTGACGCAAGCTTAGCCTGCCGCCAAATGTAACGCTCGAACGATGCCGCACGCCCTGCGGCAAGGCCACAAACGTCCGAGAGCTGCGCCGGTACGAAGGCATGCGCTCATGATACACTCAAACCGCAATGTCCGAAGTACCGACGACATTCGGCAAGTATTACTTGACCGAAAAGCTCGCCGTCGGCGGCATGGCCGAGATCTATCTGGCCAAGTTAATTGGGCCGTCGGGCTTCGAAAAACTGCTGGTCATTAAACAGATCATGCCGCAGTGGAGCGGCGATGCCCAATTCGTCGACTTGTTTGTCAACGAAGCCAAGACCTTGGTCGCGTTGACGCACGGCAACATTGTGCCGATCTATGAGCTTGGGGTCGTTGATCAAATCTACTTCATTGCCATGGAGTACATCGACGGCATCACCATCGAACAGTTGCTCACCACCTTACACGAACGCAGCGTGCAAATGCCCCCGGTGGTGGCGGCATGGATTGCCGCGCGCGTGCTCGACGGGCTCGATTACGCCCACCGTAAAGGCCAGGGTGTGCTGCACCGCGATATTTCGCCGCGCAACATCATGCTGTCACGTGACGGTGAAGTAAAACTGCTCGATTTCGGCATCGCCTTGCCACTCGACACCGCCGCCGAAGGCAGCGTCGCCCTCGCCGGTTCCTATCCGTACATGTCACCCGAACAAGCCAGCGGCCAAGCGCTGACCAGCCAAAGTGATATTTTTTCGGTTGGCGTGGTGCTGTGGGAGCTTCTAACTGGGCAAATTTTGTTTCGGCGCGAAGATATGCAAGCCACGCTGCAAGCGGTCATGCACGATGCGATCGCCGCGCCTTCGAGCCTGCGCGACGACATCCCGGCCGCGATTGATACGGCGGTGATGCGCGCGCTCAACCGTGCACTAGGCACGCGTTGGGCCTCGGCCGGAGAATTAGCAGCCGAACTGTCGCGCGTAATCTATCAGCAGCCAACCCCGCCGAGCGCTCGCGATGTCGCATTGTTGGTGGCGCAGTACGCGGTGTCACTTGATCCCGCCACCCGGAGCCGTGCCGCTGCGGCAAGCGACTCAACCCAACTCGAACCCACCGTAACTGGCACGCATCCGGCACCGCCACTAGTGCCGCATACCACCCCGTTGCCGTCGCGCAGTGGGCGCCTCGCGGCGGCTCGGCAACAAAGTTTTGCCACCGCGGTTGGCTTCGATGCGTTACTGGCCCCGGCCCTGGCGACGACGGCAGCAGCCGTCGTCGTGGCGCCCGCACGGCAACCAACCACCGCGACCAAGCCATCCGCGGCAACATCGCCGGTAACGCCACCGCCGGTAAACGAGACCTCTGCACCGGCAGTTGCCAGCCGCGCCACGCCATCGCGAACACTGCGCGCGGCGCTGGCAGCGCTGACCATCATCGGCGGCGGCATTGTGGTTTGGCAATTTTCGCGATCTCCCGGCCCCGCATCACGGCCAATAGCACCTACCGATGCGGCTGGGCCACACACACCGGTGGATAGCCCCCAACGCGACGCGTTCGGCGTGCCGCCCGGCGATGCTGGACCAAAGCAACCCGTTGATGCGGCGCCGCGCGACGCTGCACGCCCCATCGCACCACCGCGCGATGCGCGCACGTTCCCGGCACGGCCCATCGACGCGGCAACGCCGCTTGCCCCGTTGCGTGATGCGCCTGCAACGCCACGCGAACAAGCCACCCTCCGGGTCGGTGCGATTCCCTGGGGCGAAGTATTTATCGACGGCATCGCGGTTGGACGCACCCCACTGGAGCGCCACATCTCCGCCGGTGAACACCAAATCGAAATTCGCTTTCCGGTTGGCTCACCGCCGCGTAGCGAAACCTACCGCGTGCAATTGGTCGGCGGCGAAACCAAACGCTTGTTAGCCGATTTTTCCGCTGCAGCGGGTTCCGCCAACTCGCCATGATCGACCAAAGCCGCTTGACACTCGCGGCTCGCGCCGACACGCTCCTAGCATGACGAGCGACAAGGTAATCATCTCGTGTGCGTTAACCGGCGCAGTCACAACCAAAAAACACTGTTCGGCCATTCCGTACACACCGGTTGAAATCGCCGAAGAAGCACGCCGCGCATACGAAGCCGGCGCCACGATTGTGCATATTCATGCCCGCAACGACGATGGCTCGCCGAGCTGGTCGCCCGACATCTTCGCTGCAATTCAACGTGAAACCAAAGCACGCTGCCCGGTCTTGATCAATTGGTCCACGGGTGGCGCCGGCCCCATGCGCGAACGCATCAGCCATCTGGCGCTGCGCCCCGAAATCGCAGCCTTGAACATGGGTTCCATGAACTATGCCAAATGGAACAAAGCCAAAGGCTTTGCCTTTCAATTTGTTTTTGCCAATTCGTTCGACGACATCATCGCGTTTGCGCGCGAAATGCATACCCACGGCTGCAAACCCGAGCTGGAGTGCTTCGACACCGGTCACACCAATTCGTATCGGGTCCTCGAAGATATGGGCCTGATCGCCAAGCCGTATCACTTCTCGTTCATCATGGGCGTGGTCGGAGGCATTCCCGCGACCGCGCGCCACTTAGCATTTCAAGCCGAGCAAGTGCCGGCCGGATCCCGCTGGAAGGTGATTGGTATCAGCCGCGAGCAATGGCCGCTGGCGATGGCCGCATTGTCGCTCGGTGGCGACGTCCGGGTTGGCCTCGAAGACAACTTCTACTTGCCAACGGGCGAGATGGCAAAGTCAAACGGTGACCTGGTGGCTGCGGCGGTCAACCTGGCCAAGCTATCGGGCCGCGCCGTGGCCACCCTCGCCGAAACCCAACAGATTTTGTGGCCAACCACAGCCGCGCCTACCGCATAAACACCAGGATACTTTCATGTCGCTCAATCTAGACCTCGTTGGTAAATCGTCGGCCCCCACCACCTACACCTATAGCTGGCGCGACACGGTGCTGTACGCCTTGGGAGTTGGTGCCAAGGTGCCCGACGAACTTGATGTGCTGTTCGAAATGCAAGGTCCAAAGGTGTTGCCCACATTTGCCGTCGTGCCTTCGTTCACCGCGATGTTGGAGGTTTGCAGCAAGCTCGGTGCGAATATGGCCATGGTGGTGCACGGCGAACAAACCATTCGGTTGCATCGGCAGATCGCACCGAGTGGCACGCTCGCAACGGTTGCGGTCGTCACCGGTATTTCCACAAAGG
>JAGPDK010000147.1 GCA_018057605.1 Kofleriaceae bacterium
CTGGGGAGCCTCTGCGAGCCTTATCGTTCACTTGGCCGTTCTCAGCCCTCAACCCCGTCCCCCCGCACCACCGCACCACCGCACCACCGCGCCACCGCACCACCGCACCACCGCACCACCGCACCACCGCACCATCGCACCATCGCACTGAAAAATCACCCCGTAATCGTCGTGCGCTTGGTCCGTGGGCTTGCCGTAATCGTCGCCGCAGCGCGCCGCACCAAATCGAGAATGGCATCGGCGGTTTGGTGATCTTCGTTGACGCGTGTAACGTTGACGCGGTCGAGAACGGGCTGGTCGTTGTCACTCACGTTGCCCAATAGCACTATCTGGGTGCGCACGTTGGCTTCCAAGCTGCGGGTGTACATGACCAGTTCCAGGGCATTCATGACGCCAGAGAAGGTGGCATCGAGGATGACGAGGTCGGGTTGATCGCGGTTTAGTTTGTGCGCGGCTTCGGTGCCTTCGGCTGCGGTTTCGACCAGCACTTGCGAGCTGGCACGCCGGCAGAGATTGCTCAGCCAGCGCGCTCGCGCCATATCGTCGTCGATAATCAGCATGCGCAGCGAGCGTTTGGCGCTACCTTGGCGCTCGATCACCGTATCCAGTTGGCTCAATACGTCGGCGGCGGAGCGCGGCCGGGCCGCAGGTTGTTTGGCGACCAGCCACGCGACGAGGTCGGCCACTTCGCTCGCCACATCGGGGCGCAAATCAACCAAGCTGGGGGGGGGATCATAGGCATGCGCGCGTAACTGTTCGGTTACGCTGCCTGCAAATGGCGGAGCGCCGCGCGCTAGTTCAATGGCGATGCAGCCGAGATGATAAAGATCGCCAGACTCGGCGGCGGCTGGATCTTCGGCTGCTACTAGGCCCAGCGCAATTTCCGGCGTAATGAAGGATCCTTCGGGGCCAAACGCGGGCACTTGCGACAACGACACGCGGCCCAAAACAATCCGGCCATCGTTGCATTGCCAGATGCTGTGGCGTGACAGTTCACCCGCCGCCAAGCCGGCTTCATGCGAGGCCGCGACGCCAGCGACGATATGCCGAAATCGGCGGAGATACATCGTGGGCGATAGTGTCGTGTGGTCGTTGAGTTCATGCAACGGCCGGCCGGTGAGCCGTTCGGCAACCGCAAATTCCAGATCCCGATGCGAGCCAATGGCGTGGACCAGGACCGCCGCGGGATTTTTAACGCTTGCGCAGCGTCGAGCTTCCGCCAGAATCAAGCCGGGCGCTTGATCTCGCCACCCGAGTTTGATTGCTACGTCACGTTCCAGCAGCATGTCGTGCGCTTCGAACACCATGCCGGTTTCAGTACTGGCAATGTCCCGCACGATGCGAAACGCCGATTGCAGCACTTCACCCGGTGCAACTAGCAGCGCCGCCGCATGGCTGCCAGGTTGGGCCGCAATTTGCTTGGACTCACGCTTCATTGTCTAGAACTCGCCACATGTACCATGCTCCTAAACTACGAAACGGTTGCCAAGGCTTGGTGCGTTTAATCATCGTTTCCGGCGTCGGAAGTTGGCGCAACCGATACAGCTTTTGCATGCCTTTGCGAACTCCGAGGTCGCCCACCGGCAACACATCGGGCCTCGAAAGCGCGAAGATTAGGAACATATCGACCGACCACGGCCCAATGCCACGCACCGGCATCAGCGCGGCTAACACATCGGCATCCGACATGTGGGTAAGTTTCGCCGGCTGCAACCGTTGGTCAGCGACATGGGCGGCGAGATCTTTGAGGGCGGCTGCTTTGGCGCCCGAAAGACCACAGCCGCGCAAGGTCGGCTCGTCGGTAGTTAGCAATTGGGCTGGCTGAGGAAACTTGTTGTCGTACAGCGCGACAAAGCGTTTGTAGATGGTGCCGGCCGCAGCGCCGGATAACTGTTGAAACACAATGGCTCGCCCCAGCGACTGCATCGGATTGCGGGTCGGCTGCCAAGCTGGGAGGCCATGCGCATCAATGATGGGCCGCAGCTTGGCATCGACATCGTGCAGATGTTTTGCCGCGGTGGCCCAATCACATGCCGGATGTTTCATCCGTGCAGTGTATGAGAATTCGTTGTGCCGAGCATTTGCGTTGCACCGCAAAAATGCCTGGTTACTCGATGCGTATCGTCGCAGTCGCCCACGCTACGCCCCCGCGATCGTTGCGCACTACCACAATCAAGTTGGCTGGCCCGGCAATGGCCGTGTCGTCGATTTCAAGCAGTGGACCGGGCGTTTCACTCTTGGTGAGTTGGCCAGTTGAAACTGCCCATTGAAATGCCAACGTTGGATCCGCTGCAAAATTGCTGAGCCCGAATTGATAACTTTTGCCTCGCACCAAGATCGCCGGGCCGGCGTCTTTGATCGCAGCGCCTTCGAGTGTGATCTGCGGTGCATCTGGATTGCTCGCTGCCGCATCCCCTAAATACACATCTTTGAGGGTGTCGCGTTGCACATCAGCCCAGACGAAGCGCGCGCCAACTTTGAGTCGCAATGGCACCATGTCAGGCAATTGTGCCGCCGCACGAGCTGCCGCAATAGCCTCAGCGTTGCCGGCCACTACCGCCCACGTACCAGTTTCAATTTTGATGGCGCGGTTGGTCACAGCGTCCTCGGTCGGCACAATCGCAATCGCCGGCGTGATTTCCAACGGTGTCCCATCTTCGTTCACCACCAGCGCGGTAAGTTTGCCTTGTTGGCCTGGGCCCAGGCTCGGGGGATCCAGCCGCACGGCGATTACTCGCGCATGGTCGAGCTCCCAACTTTCGCTCAACGGCGTGCAACCGGAAAGTGTCGATGCAGCCAAGGTGAGCAAGCCGAGCACGCCAGCCACGCCGTTGCGGCGGCCTGCAGAAGATACGTTGCGCACAATGGCTTTCATAATTCCCCCTTGATGCCAATCGACGGCAGAATCGGAATGTTCTCGATCGCCACGCGCTGCGAGAAGTCGTAGTTGAATTGGTATTGAATTACCGCGGGATTGAGATACGCATTGTTGATATCGAGGAATGCCGACATCGACCAGGTTTTGAATTTCCAAATTCGATCGACGCGAATGTCGAGTTGGTGCGCAGCGCGCAGCCGCTCGGAATTAAGCTCGCCATTGATCGGAATATAGCTATTCGAGTCGCTATCGAACACTGAACTCAAGATGGGCGTCGTCGGTCGGCCGGTTGAATAGTTGAAGCGGCCACCGAATTGCCACTTACCATTCCGCGTTTTGTACGTGCTCGCAGCTACCAGATCGTGGGTTTGATCAAATTCGAACAAATAGTTGGGGCCGGTGGCGGTGGCTCGGCGGGTCGAGCGGGCCAGCGAATAAGCGAGCCAGCCGAACCATTGTTGGTTCTGATAGGTCGCCAGCACTTCCGTGCCGAAGGTGCGGCCGCGGCCTTGATTGCCATACACGCCGGTGGTGGTGTCGCGGAACACCAACCCCGTGCGCTCGGTATCGTACAGCGTCACTTGCACACTGCCACCGCGTCCGACTTTCTGTTCACCACCCAGGGCCATTTGCACCGCGCTTTCGGCACCGAGCTTGGCGTTGAGCAATTCGTCGCGATATTCGGGTGGCCGGGTGTATCGCCCCGCTGCGAAGCGCAGCTTGAATTGGTCGTTAGGTTTCCAGTTGAGGTCGCCACGCGGTTGCACGGCATAGGTGTCATTGCGAATAAATCCGTCGAGGCGTAGCCCGCTGGTAAACGAAATGGTTGGACTCAGGCCGGCTTCCATCGTGGCCCAGCCGCCGACATCCGGCAGCCAAAAGCTACCTTTGAATTTGTTGCGCGGCGAGTTGTCATTCATGAAGCCCTGTTGGCCACGACTGTCTGACTGAATGAGTTCCAACTCTAACGTTGCACGTTTTGGATCGAATTCACCGCCGGCGCGGAACGCGACATTGCGCAGGCCGGCCCAGCTGTCGAAGCGTTTGGTGGCTTCGCCGCGCCCAGAGATTGCAAACAGCTTATTGTCGAGAAATTGATCACCAGCGGAGAATGACACCTGTTGCGTCAACACCGACGCGCTGAGGTCGACGGTGACTTGTTTGGGGCCGCGCCAATAGCCTGCGACGATGCCTCGCACAAAATTGGTATCGGCTGAAAACGCAAATTCCTCGTCGGTTTGTTCATCATTGGTGATGAGTTTGGTCAAGTCGTCGCTGCCGATCAACGTCAAGGCAGTGTGCCAGCGCGGCGTCGCGTCGTAATCGAGCCGCAACAATCCATCAAAGAATCGCGGCGCGGCCACCAGCCCAACTTCTTTCGGTAAGACCGATGGTAACCAAGTGTCGACGTACGATCGGCGGAACGAGCCTAAGACCCGCAGATCTTTGCTAATCGAGCCGCTGACTACCGCGTAGGCATCGATGATCGAGACTTCGCCGACGGCTTCCAACTTTTCGTTGCCGCCACGCGAGGTGATGGCAATAATCCCCGACGATGCCCGGCCATATTTGACATCGAATGCGCCAGGCTGAAATTGCAGATTGGCAACGGCCTGGGTTGGAATAATCGAACGCTGAAATAAGTGATAGAGCTGCGGGATGTCGTAGCCGTCGAGCAAGAAACGCGAATCTTGCGGCGCTGAGCCACGAATCACCACGCCTTGGCCCCCGCTGCGCCCTTGCGGAATGCTGACGCCCGGCATCACCGTTAAGCTGGCCAACAGATCGCCGCCGGTGCCAGGTATTGTGGCGAGTTCATTGCGCGATAGCGTTACACCGCCGGACACCGGTGCGGGCGGCCGGGCTTTGACTTCAACCACTTCATCACCGACGAGGCGAATAGCTGTGAGCTTGATGGTCAGCGGATAATCGCCGGTGCCTTCGAGGGCCGAGGTCACCACGCTTTGATCAAAACCTTCGGCATCAACCAGCAGGGTGTCAGTGTCGGTTACCGACATGACAAATGTGCCATCAGCTTCAGACATCGCCGACGCTCCGCTCGGTGCGGTGATGACGGCACCAGGCACCGGCGTTTTGGTTTTGCTATCGACGATCAAGCCGTGCACGGTGTGGGTAATTGCCGGCACCGCGGGTGGCGCAGCCGGCGTCGGTGGCGCGGTGCTCGTCGGTGCCGTCGGCGTTGTGGGTCCTGCTGGCACTTGCGCTGCAGCCACGTTGCCGGTGCCGTGCCCAAGCACAACGCTGAGCAATGAAAGGATCAACGCCGCAGGTTTTGACATTCGGACTCCATCCTCTGCAATGCATATGCCCGCATTCGCGGCAACCGCCGCGCCCGCCGCAGGATTTGCGTCGGCAAGTGTCGGAAAAATATACAAGTTCACAAATCGTAACGATCAATCCGACAGCACGCCCAGCGCGTGCACCGTTCGGTGCCAGCCCCAACGTCGCAACGCACAAAAAAAACGCCCCACGGTGGGGGCGCTTGTTCCAACAGCAAATCGCTGCGGACTATTTTTTAGCTAGTTCTTTGGCCTTGGCGGCTTTTTGCAACAGCTCTTCACCAATCGACGCTGGCACATCGGCGTAGCGCGAGAATTCCATGGAGAATTCGGCTTTGCCTTGGGTCGACGAGCGCAGTGGCGTTGAGTAACCGAACATGTCGGCCAACGGCACTTCGGCTTCAACTTTCACTGAGCCATCTTCTTCAGTTGAACCGAGCACAACGCCGCGGCGCTGCATCAGACCACCGAGGATGTTACCGGAGAATTCCGATGGGCCTTCGACTGACACCTTCATGATTGGCTCAAGAATGCGTGGCTTGGCGCGAGGGAATACTTCGCGGAACGCACCTTGCGCTGCTTGTTGGAAAGCGTTGTCCGACGAGTCAACTGCGTGGGCTGCACCGTCGTTGATGACAACGCGGATACCAACCACTGGCACGCCAAGCCGTGGGCTCTTGACGATCATCGACTTGAAGCCTTTTTCACACGAGCTGATGAATTCGCGAGGAATCGAACCGCCCTTAATCTCGTCGGAGAATTCGAAATCACCATCAAATGGCTCAATGAAGCCAACAACTTTACCGTATTGGCCCGAACCACCGGTTTGCTTCTTGTGGGTGTAGTTAAATTCGGTTTTGGCACCGACGGTTTCACGGTACGCCACTTGTGGTGGTGAGGTGACAACTTCGGCTTTGTACTCGCGCTTCATCCGCTCGATGTACACTTCGAGGTGCAACTCACCCATGCCGGCAATGATGGTCTCGTTTGACTCAGCATCGACGTAACATTGGAAGGTTGGATCTTCTTTGGTGAAGCGGTTGAGCGCTTTCGACATTTGAATTTCCGCGCCGGCATCTTTTGGCTTGATGGCCACCGAGATAACTGGCTTGGCAACGAACATCGACGTCATCGCGACATTGCTAGTGCCGTCGGTGAAGGTATCGCCCGAGTTACAATCAATGCCGAACAGCGCGCAGATGTCGCCGGCGCCGGCTTCGGTGATGTCTTCTTTGTCGTCGGAGTGCATGCGCACCAAACGACCGACTTTGACTTTTTTGCCCGTGCGGCTGTTGATGATCGAGTCATCTTTGCGCACGGTGCCTTGGTAGATGCGCACGTAGGTCAGCTGACCATAGCGACCATCTTCAAGTTTGAAGGCCAACATGATGAGTGGCTTCGACGCGTCGGACACCACGACAACCGGGGCTTCTTCTTTGTCGAGGTCAAGCGCGATATTTTCAACTTCGCGTGGCTCTGGCAAAAAGTAGGTAACGCCGTCGAGCAGCAATTGCACGCCTTTGTTACCAAGGGCCGAGCCCAACATAACCGGGGTGCATTTGAGTGCGATGGTTGCGGCGCGCAGTTCGGCGCGAATCAACTCTGGGGTGACGGTTTCTTCGAGCATCGCTTCGGTGAGCTTGTCGGAAACGATCGAGAGTTGATCGAGCATTTCTTCGCGAGCAGCTTGGGCTTTGACTAGCAATTCGCCGGTGACTTCCGAAACGTCGATTTCGTCGCCGTTGTCGCCCGAGAAGCGCCAGGCTTTCATTTCGATCAGATCGACGCAGCCTTCGAGTTTGTCTTCGAGGCCGATTGGGTATTGCACCATCACCGGGTGCAGTTTGAGTTTTTCGCGGAGTTGGTCACGCACCCGAAATGGGTTGGCGCCGACGCGGTCGAGCTTGTTGATGAAGGCAATGCGCGGCACTTTGTAGCGACGCATTTGACGATCAACCGTGTACGATTGCGATTGCACGCCGGCAACGCCACAAAGCACCATGATGGCGCCGTCGAGCACGCGCAACGAGCGTTCAACTTCGACGGTGAAGTCGACGTGTCCTGGGGTGTCGATGATGTTGATGTGGTGCTTGGCGATGCCACGTTCAGGTTGCGAACCGATCCATTCGCAGAACGTTGCAGCCGATTGAATCGTGATGCCGCGCTCGCGCTCGAGTTCCATCGAGTCCATCTTGGCGCCAACGCCGTCTTTGCCCTTCACTTCGTGAATGGCGTGAATGCGGCCGGTGTAAAATAGGATGCGCTCGGTCAACGTGGTTTTGCCACTGTCGATGTGCGCCGAAATGCCGATGTTGCGAACTTTAGAGAGGTCGGTAATCACGTGAAGTCTCCGCGTGTTATGCGAGCAGGCGCCCGCTAGGATGGGGCTATCTACCTTGACCGGTACCAGGCGGTCAAGGGTTCCTACCGGGCACGATGCAGTTCCTGTTGCGACAACGAAGCGATTGCGTAATCGTCTGTATTTAATGGTTTAATTGCCGCGGCAGATCACACGTGCAGCTACTCGAAATGCTGGGTTCGTGCCGCAAAAATCAGTTTGCGGTCGTGCTTTCGCGGTACTTGGCGACAAAGTCGTTCACCTTGCGCCACTCCTGGTGCAAAAACTCGGCGCGAGCGTCGAGGTCGCGTGGCACCTGCGCTGCGGGAATGCGCCAAAATTTGACGCGTACAGCTGCGCGGTATAATCCGCCATTCACGAAGTCTTTGAGTTGTTCGGTATTTTCGTAACCGGTGTGCGCGCAAATCACAATGTCGGCTTCGGGCGCAGCTTCGATCAGCGCGTTGGTGCCGCCCAACCGTAGTGGCAATACGTGGGTGAGCTGTTGGGCGCGGGCCGCTAACAGCGGATCGCGGTCGCCGATTTTTTCCATCAAGGTGCGGCGTTTGGCGTCGGTAAACCGCGTGCCTTCGGGGAAAATCATTACGGTTTCTTCGGAGTGCATGTTGGTGGCCGCTAATCGAATCGCTGCCAATTCTTTGTCGCTGCTGCCCGACGCGCGCTTGATAAAAGCAACCGGTAACCGATGGCCAATCGCGTCGACGATGGCTGCGTAAATGAGTTCAGCTTTGAGCACGATGCGCAACCGCACACCGTGTGGATACGTGATCAGGCCAATCGGCAAAATGGTGTCGTTAATGCTGGTGTGGCGGACCAACAATAAGGTGGGGCCGTTGCGCAGCAGTTCGGAACCTTCGACGTGGTAGGTGATGCCGTAGATCCAGCTTTGCGCACGCACATTCCAATCGGCCCAATAGCCTTGGCAGCGCATGCTCAAGCGGTTGTTGCGAGCATAGTTGTGGCCAAAGCCGCTCAGGAGCCAGCTGCCAAACAACAAGCCCATGCCCCAGGTCTGGCCGAAGATAATTAGCCCAATCATGAGGTAGAAGCGCGTCCACAATAGCGGCGTGCCGCGTAGCAAATCAGCGACGACCAGCACCGGCAAAGCAAGTGGCGCGAGGGTCCACCACAGCACGGTGAACAGCACGTGCAGCGTCATCGTAATGGTGCGGCGGGCCAGTTTGTTGGGCCATGGATCGCGCCTTACATAAGGCCGCACATCATGATTTGCCAACGCGGTCCGCGGTTCTGTGGCAACCACGGCCGGCGGTGGCGGCGGCGTAATATTCGCGCCGAGCCCGGTTGGGCGAGTGGGGTTGGCGTCCAACATGCCCTAAATTGGTAGTCTATGCGGTCGTTCATGCCAAGCGAAAACGTGTGCGACGTGGTGTGTACCGCTGGCGATGCCTGCATTTTGGTGGTTGCTCTGGTCAGTGGGTTAGCCGGCAAGTCGATGCCTCGGAACCGTGGCTAATGGGGTTGCCAGGCGCCTGATTCGGCGCCGATAGACGTCGTACAGCGATTTAGCGTTGGCATATCGCTTGCTCTGCTGCTCTCATATGAAGATTCCGTCATTTTTGATCGTTGCGTTGATCACCAGTGCAGCTTGTGGTGCCGTTGAACAAGAAGAAGATGTCGCAGCTGCGAGAGGCAAAGCTGATGGCGCGTCCGTTCAAGGGATCTTTCATAGTGACGGGCCTGGCATCCAAGTGATCGCGTTGCACGGCGCCGATAGCTCAGCCCCGGCTGGTAGCACTGGTTTTTTTGATATGTCGCGCACCGTCGATGAAGACGGCTACGTAGCGGAACACTTGCAAGGCACGTACAAATTGTATCGCTTCGGCGGCAAAGATCGCATTCGCTTGAACGACGCCGATGGCAACGAGTTATTGCGGGAAAACTGGTCGTATAAGGACAATCAACTAGCCCTCGGTGACATCTCGTTGTGGCGCAATTCTCCGTTGGCCGAAGAGATGGTCAGCTGCGTTGCACTCAATGTTACTGACCCCACCATTCTGCAAGAATCGTTGAGTGTATTTGAGTACCCGAACGTGAGTGTCGACGGAGTTGCTGGCGGCGATGCCAATGTGCTGTCGATTGGTAGCAGCGGCTTTGATGCCAGCGAAATGGCGCTGACCACCACGCGCACCGCAACGGACCTAATCGTTTCTGCGGCCTGGACCGAAGAAGAAACCCTGACGTTGAGCGTGCCCAATGCGGTGCCACGCCGGGGCACGGTTACCTACCAACGCAAAGGTGAAGCCGCCGTGGTGCTCGCCGATGTGATTTGTCATCCGAAATCGTAATTGTCGTCGGTGAGTTCACCGAGGTGAGTTCGAGTTCACGCAGCGCTAGCATCGGGTTCGCCGTTTAGCGCGCGTCGGGGTAGTTCGGCGCGTCGGGCAACGTGCGCGCGTCAGGGTAGCCACCGGCGTCGAACTTCGGACATGGCGGCAGTGCAGCATCGCGGCCGCTCAGCGTGGTCGGGCGAAGGCTGTTGGCGGCATCTGGGTAGCTTCCAGCGTCCGGGTAGTTTGCTGCATCAACGATGGGCGTAGCGTCGGGATACGGCGGTGGATTGCCGGCGTCCAGGCTGGTGACACATGGCGCATCTGGATAGGGCGGCGGATTGCCGGTGCCAAACAGGTTTACGCAGCCGACCTGCATAATGACACCCGAGGAAAGAGCCGCCGCTGCGAGCAGTTTTTTGCGCATGATTGAGCAAGCCAAAGCAGAATGCGTGCCGACTCATAACTGCTGGAAATTACCCGTTTTTGGCCGCAGCTTCGAGGGGAATGTGATTCTGGTTGCGACAGTAATGTCGCGATTTCACGGGAGTTTGTTGGTTACCGTTGTCAGCGCCTGGAACAACTCCGTTACTTGTTCGACGACTACGTTGGGTTGGCTCAAGCGCAGTTGGGCGGGATCGCCGATGCCCCAGGTTACGCCAACCGTGCGCATACCGGCCGCGCGACCGGTTTCGATATCAACCTCGCTGTCACCGATGAAAATACAGGCAGCTGGGGCCACCGCGCATTCGGTAGCAAGCTGCAACGCTGCGGCTGGGTCAGGCTTTTTGGCGATGCCATCGCGTTGACCGTAGACGGCGGCGAACGGCCAGCGTCCGAGCAATTGTTGGGTAATGGTGACGGTGAGGTCGTGCGGCTTGTTGGATAGGATGGCGAGCACATTGTCCGGATTTCGGACGAGTTGATCGAGTTGCTGCGCCAGGCCGGGATACATCGCAGTGCGGATCACTGGTGCGCCGCGATAGGCGGCCATAAAGGCGTTGAAGACCGACGTGATCAGCGCGGCATCGGGAGGGGTTACGGCGCTGGCATCGCGGCCGAGCTCGGTGACTGCGCGCATAATTAATTCGCGGGCGCCGCTACCGACCCAG
>JAGPDK010000148.1 GCA_018057605.1 Kofleriaceae bacterium
GTGCTGCCCAAAAGACATCGTGGCGAAGCGCGTGCATTAACGCGGCGGTCGACGCGTGATCGCGTTCATTGCTCAATGCCCGCGCTGCAGTGATTCGATCGAAGCCCAATGTTGCATCACGTAGTTGGTTGCGCCACCATGGCAACGGCTTGGTCGTGGTGGTTCGGGCAAGCACGACGCCGCCAGGGTCGAAGATGGCTTGGCTCGGCTCCGCCGCCAATGGCACATGAAAGGTTTGGGTAACCTCAGTGATGTCGATCGCGATGTCGCGTGCAGCGCCGCCGCTCGAAACCACCCGAATTTGAGTTGGAATTCGAAACCGCGGGGTCGTTGCATCCATGGTTTGGGTTTGCGTAACCGTGACGACTAACATCTTGCGTTTGCCATCCCACGTCAGCTCGACGTTGAGTACGGGGTGGCCAGCGCCGCGCAACACCCATTGGTCAAAGAACCAATCGAGCACCCGACCGGTGGCATCTTCAAATGCTCGCGCTAAGTCGCGTGATTCCACCGAGCCAAATTGATGCTTCCGTAGATAATGACCGAGCGCTTTAAAAAACGCGACGTCACCGACGACGTTGCGCAACATATGTAGGACGCGGCCGCCCTTGTCGTATAAGTGATGATCAAAAATGTCGATCGGCTCTTGATACATTTTAGTAGCGATCGTGCGGCGGTAGCGGCCGGCGTCTTCGCCGAAATACATTTCGGCCCAATCATCGAGCTCGAGGTCGGCGGCATCGCGGCCTTCATGGTGTTCGCGCCACAAGTATTCGGCATACGTGGCAAAGCCCTCATTGAGCCAGCCTTCGCCCCAGTCGCGACAGGTTACCAAATCACCAAACCACTGGTGCGCCAGTTCATGGGCGACCAGCGAATCGATGTCGTAGTCGAGCGCGGCGCGTTCGTCTATGAGAATGGTGTCGGTGAGCGTGGTTGCGCTGGTGTTTTCCATGCCGCCAAAGATAAAATCAGACACCAGTACTTGGGCGTATTGCGGATACGGATACGCAACGCCAAATTGATTTGAAAAGAGTTCCAACATCTGAGGCGTGCGAGCCAAGGTGCGCGCGGCCGCAGCTTCGCGGCCACGTTCGACATAATAGGTCACTGGAATGTCGCGCCAGCGTTCGGTGATGGTTGCAAAATCACCAATCGCCAGGGTAATCAGATAACAAGAGTGCGGGACTTCCAAGCGCCAATGCAGCGTGCGCTTTTTGCCGTGCACACGGTCGGTGAGCAGCGTGCCATTCGACAGCGCAAATAGGTGTGCGGGTACGGTTACGACCACTTCACTGGTGGCTTTTTCGTGCGGCGCGTCAAAACATGGGAACCAGTAGCGCGAGTCGATGTCCTGGCCTTGCGACCACACTTGCAAAGGCTTGTTTGGATAGTCGGCATCGGGTGCAATAAAATATAAACCGCGACGCGGCGCGCCCGCGTAGGCAATATCGACCGTGGTGGTAGTGCCAGCCTTGAGCCGGCTGGCCAAGGTAATGCGCAGCTTTTTGCCGTCATGGCTAAAGTCCACGGCCTTGTTAGCGACGCGCACGGCCGAAATCGTAAGTTCGACCGCATCGAGTTCAAGCTGGTGGACCACTTCGGCCAACGCGGTGATGCGTAGCGTCACTGCACCACGCACGGCCTTGCCGGCAACATCAACGTCGACTGCGATCTTGATATGTTCAATATCGACCACACGATCGGCTGCGTAATAGGGACGGGTTTCGGGGAACGCAAACTCGCGACTCATGTACGCAGGCTACCTGAAAAGTCATGCTAAGGTCGCAGCCGATGGCAGTCGATGATCTCCGCTCAGGCACTTGGGTCACCTTCATCGGCGGCCGTGCCGCAAGTGCGCGACTGCGGCGCTGTCGCGTCGAAGTTGTGGCCGGTCCCGACGCTGGCTTGGTGCGCGATATCGAGGCTTCGGTGATTCGGATTGGCGCGCGCCGTGGCAATGATGTGCAATTGTCAGATTCAAAAGTCTCGGGATTGCATTGCGAGATCCGGCTCGACGAGCGCGGCTATCGCCTACGCGATCTTGACTCCACCAACGGTACGTATGTGTCGGCGCTGCGCATCAATGATGTGTACTTGCAGCCGGGCGCGCAATTCTCGTGTGGCGGTTCCAAACTGCGATTCGAACCGTTAGGCGAATCAGTCGAAATTGAGTTGTCGAGCCAAGATCGTTTTGGATCGATGATCGGGCGTTCGGTGCGGATGCGTGAGCTGTTCGCCCGGCTTGAAAAACTGGCGGCGTCCGATGTCACCGTGCTGGTCACTGGCGAAACCGGCGTTGGCAAGGAATTGGTGGCCGAAGCGCTGCACGATCATTCGCCACGCGTCAATGGGCCTTTTGTGGTGATCGACTGTGGGTCGATTCCTCCGCACTTGATCGAAACCGAATTGTTTGGAGCGGAGCGCGGGACGTTTACCGGCGCTGGGGCCTCCTATCCAGGCGCTTTTGAGCGCGCGTCGGGCGGTACGGTATTTCTCGATGAAATTGGCGAGCTGCCGTTGGCGATGCAGCCCAAGTTGTTGCGGGTTTTAGAAAGCAAAGAGGTCCGCCGCGTGGGTGGTACGACGTCGATCGACGTTGACATTCGGGTGATCGCTGCAACCAACCGCGACCTCGGCGTTGAGGTCAATCGTGGCCGATTCCGCGAAGATCTTTTCTATCGGCTTGCGGTTGCGCGAGTGCAGGTGCCTGCATTGCGCGACCGCCGCGATGATATCCCCTTGCTGATTGATCACTTGCTGGCCAATACCCCCGGTGGCGCCGACACCCAGCTTGCAACCGAAACCATCGACTTGATGCTCAAGCATGACTGGCCCGGCAACGTACGCGAGTTGCGCAACGTGATTGAACGAGCGGTGCTATTGGCCGAGTCACCGCCTGGGCCGGACAGCTTCCCCAAGAGTCAAAGCTCCACGGCAGCCGTTGGTGCCGTGACCCTGACGCCGTCGACCACGGCGACGGCAGCGGACGTCATGATGTCGGTGCCGGTTGACGTTTCGGTTGCGTTTAAGATCGCAAAACAAGACGTCATCAATGAATTTGAGCGGCGCTATATTCTCAAATTACTGGCTCAATACGATGGCAACATATCTGCGGCGGCCCGGGCCGCAGGCATCGACCGAATGTCGATTCATAAAATGCTGCATCGGTTAGGGATCGCGAACGCTGCACGCGAATGACATCGTCTGTCGCGGCGGTGAAATTGTCACAATTGTTCGCGCTTTCAATGGTTTAGGTAGCATCAGGCGCAGATGGCGTAGCTTTTGCTGCTTGACCGATTGCGGCGAATAGCGGACGTTCACCACCTATATGCGAGTTACCACCATTTTATTTAGTGCTGTGTTGATAGCGGCGTCGGCATGTGGGCCCAAGGCTCGTAATACCGGACCCGATTGCACCAGCGTCTGTTCAGCGCTTGGTTTTCAACAGTGCCGTGAAGATGGCACGTTTGAGCCCGTTGTTGCCTGTGGCCCGGAAGAAGTTTGTGATCTGGTGCATGGCTGCGTGGTATGCGTGGCCGGGCAAACCTATTGCGGTGGCCCCGATGAATCTGAAATTTGGACGTGCAATGCCGAAGGCACGGGCGGTAGCAAGAGCATGGATTGCCCTGCCGACTCGGTTTGTTCGCAAGGCGAATGCAAGGACGCTTGCGCACGCGCGCTCGACGAGCCGAGCAACGTAGGTTGCGATTTTTGGGCCGCCGATCTGGATAATGAACCAGCGATTTCGTTTGCGGGTGTCAGCAGCGACGCCGCCGCGGCTCAGTACTCGGTGGTTATTGCCAACAACAACGACTACGAAGTTGCAGTCAAGGTCACCAAAAACGCTGGTCGGGTTGGCCAGCCGCTCAATGAACAAATTGTCATCACCGTCGCCGTACCACCCAAAACAGCCAAACGCATCGATTTGCCGCAGCGTGAACTCGACGGCACCATGGGGCAAAACAAAGCGTACAACCCTGCCTCGACAACGCACACGTTTGTATCGCCGCACGCGTATCATATTGTCTCCACCGCGCCAGTCGTGGCCTACCAGTTCAATCCGATTATTCAGCAGTTTTCCAACGATGCGTCCACGCTGATACCCGTGCAGGCGTTAGGGACCAACTACTTTGTCATGGGCTACCAAACCGCGAACCCGTGCAGCATCAATCTCGGCGGCGGCCCGCAGTTTCCAGGCGTGCCTGACCACGGCGCAATCACGATCATTCCGATTGAAGACAACACCCAAGTCACGGTCACCGCGACCCACCCAATTTTGAAGTCGGGCGGCGATTCGGGGTTGGTGATTCCTTCGACTCCAGCCAACACCCCGTTAATGATGACGCTCAATCGCTACGACGTCGCAAACTTGGAATCTGATCAACCCGTTAACGTGGCACCATTGGAGTGTGCCCAGGCGGCCAACACCCGCAATGGCGATTTTACCGGCACGCAAATTCGCTCGAACAAAAAAATTCTGGTGTTCACGGCGATGGAGCGTGGTGCTGGTTTTGGCGGTGCGACGCCTGCGCCAACACCGTCGCCAAATTGGACCACGGAAGATGGCACTTGTTGTACCGACCACCTCGAAGAACAGATGCTGCCAACCACGGCGTTGGGCAAAGAATTCGCAGTTACGCGCAGCCCGATTCGCTCCACCGATGCTGGCTGGACCGAGCCTGACATCATGCGTGTGCTTGCCACCGAAGACAACACCACCGTCACGACCACCGCGCCTGGCGTGGGAACTTTCACGCTCAACAAAGGCAAACAGCGGACGTTTCCGGCGACCGCAGCTTTCACGGTGTCGGCCGACAAAGCGATTATGGTGGCGCAGTACCTGGTGAGCCAGCACTTCATTCCCGATGGTTTCATCGGCGATCCTTCGATGTTGATTTTGCCGACGGCGGAGCAGTACCGGAAAGACTATGTGTTCTTGGTGCCGGGCACATTTCGCGACAACTATGCAGTGTTGTCTAAACCGGTCGATGCGGCCGTCGTGATCGACGGCACGCCATTGGGGATGCGCGCCAATTGCAAAACCGCACCGATTGGCACGGTTGCAGGCACAGTCTATGAGCAAGCTACTTGCACGTTGGGCGACGGCCAACATACGTTGTCGTCGGATAAACCGGTGGGCTTGTCGGTGTACGGTTATTACAATGTTGGATCCTATGCCTTTGTCGGCGGTTCCGACGTGAACATCATCAATCCGGTTGAGTAGACGTAACTTAGGACTTGTGCATAAATTACTGACCCTTCTTTGTGCCGATCCACCGTGACTGGCCGCGTTCCTCGTCAGTCACATACCGACGGGTATGCGCCTTCCTCGCGCCTTGCCATGCACGTGGCTCGACCCAAAGATTGGGTCAGTAATTCAATTGCAAGTCCTTGTGCGCGCGGTATGAGCCGGCGATGACCTTACTACCGCCTGCATCTGCGGCATTGTGCGCTGCGTACAATGCTGAATCGTTTCGCCGCGAAGGCCACCGCCTGGTCGATGCGCTCGCCGACAGTTTGGCGCAGGCGCAACGTGGGCTTGGGCGAGTGTTGCCGACGTTGGATCCTGTGCAGGGCCGGGCGCAATGGGCGTTGCAGCCGATCGACCTGATGGGTGGCGCAGATCCGTTAGCGGAATGGCAACGCATTATCGCAGCCTCGACCACGTTGCATGATCCGCGCTGTGCGGCCCACCAAGTAGCGCCGCCGCTGCCGCTGGCGTCGTTATCTGAATTGGTGGCTGCGCATCTCAACAATGGCATGGCCATTTTTGAAATGGGACCCGCCGCGGTGCCCATTGAACTCACGGTGCTGCGCTGGTTCACCGATGCGTTGGGCTGGCCATCGACCGCAGGCGGTTGTTTAACCTCGGGCGGCTCGCTTGGCAATCTCACAGCGATGTTGGCCATTCGGCAGTTGCGCGGTGCCTCCCCATATGGAGCGAACGAGCGAACGCTCGGAGCGGAGCCGAACGTATGGCGCGAAGGCGCGCATGCCGGGCCGCCGTTGGCGGTGGTGACGTCGGCGCAAGCGCATTATTCGGTGGCGCGTGCGCTCAAAATTATGGGTTGGGGCGATGCCGGCGTAATCACTGCACCGGTCGATGAACATTTTCGGTTAACCGGCGCGGCGGTCGAAGCGGCGCTGGTCCAAGCACAATCCGAAGGCCGCAAGGTAATCGCGATCGTGGCGTCGGCTGGATCGACCGCCACCGGGGCGTGTGATCACCTCGATGAATTGGCCGATGTGGCGGCAACCCACAAGCTTTGGTTGCACGTGGATGGCGCGCACGGCGCTTCATTAGCCTTAGCGCAAAGTCCAACGCTGCGCGCAAAACTGCGGGGCATCGAGCGCGCTGACTCGGTGGTCTGGGATGCCCATAAAATGTTGATGATGCCAGCGCTGGTGACCGCCGTATTGTTTCGCAATGAGCAGCACGTGTACGCATCGTTCGCGCAACAGGCGGCCTATCTATTTGCGCCTGGCCACGCGCAAGCCACATGGTGGGACCTGGGGCAACGCACGGTTGAATGCACCAAGCGCATGATGGCGATGGAGCTGTACGTGAGTTTGCGCGTGCATGGCGCTGCGATGTTCACTGAGATTGTCGAGCGCCAGTGTGCATTGGGCCAACGGTTTGCGCAGTTGGTCGCTGAGGCCGACGACTTTGAGCTGGCCTTGTTGCCTGATCTCAACATCGTTTGTTACCGGTACCAACCGCCGTCGTGGCGCAACGCGAACTCGGCTGCCATTGCCCAACTGCAACGCGAGGTGCGCGCGGCCTTGGTGGCCGATGGCTCGCATTACATTGTGGCAACTACATTGCCGTCGGGCTACTGGTTGCGCTCGGCTTTTATGAACTCGCTGGCTACCGAAGACGATTTGCAGGAATTGCTGCAACATCTTCGCCGCATTGGTCGGACGATTGCGGCCTGAGGCTAGTACCGCAGATCCTAATTCCGTTCAGAGTTTCTGACGTAACTAGCGGTACGAAACGAAAATGAAGCTAGAATCGAGCATCAAGCGGGTTCACGCACGGGGTTTTCCCCGGCCTCACCCGAAGGGGCCGGGAAAACCCTGATCGAAGTTAAGATGCGAGGTACTAGCGCTTGGCGGTTCGACTCAACTGGCGGCGGTGATTCGGTCAACGCGCCTTAGCCGCATCGCGAGTAGGCGTTTTTCGGTGCGCTCGCGAGTTGATGATTTGTCGACGCGGTAGTGCCAATGCGGCGTGGCGGCGATATCGGGCAGGGCGGCGAGCATGGGCACCTTGGCGATCGTCAACCAGCGCCGTATGTCAGCGAGGGTTGATTCGGCTTGTGACACCCACACGATCGTCTTGTGCTCAGTCAACCGCATCGTGCTGTTGGAGCTGCGCAAATAGGCGGCAATTTCGACCATGCCGTTGTTCGATAGGTCAGCCTGATGATCATCAAGAAACCGGATGGCTTTTTTGCCGTTGATGCGCGGCGTGAGCCAGATATCGGTATGCGCGACATCCCCGAATTGCGGCAGCAATCGGACTTCAATGTTATCGACGCCGGGCATTTGCTCGACCAACGACATCCAAAGATCATGTGCGCTGGCGGCGGCGCATGAAACTTCAACCACAACCGCTGGGCCGCTGTTGGCGCGCTCCTGCGTAGGCGTAAGCGCGGGGGCGCCCGAGTGAATCACATAGCCTAGCTGGGGCAGCCGCAAGGTAGTGTCAGGTTGCCACTGTGGGATGACGCCGCGTGGCCAACGCGCGGTGGTGGCATCGGCCGGCAAAACCGGCCCAGGGCCGCGTTCGACCGAGGATTTTCCGACCGATTCACCTATCGGCGCAGCCCCTGGCCCCACGGCCATCACATGGCCAGTTTTTTGTTCGGCCCGTGCAATGGCTTCACCCATATGGCTACCGCGGGTCGAGACCAAGCGGGTGGTGAGTTTTCCAGGATCCGCAATCACGCAGTCGTACCAGCGCTCCAACATGCGGCGCACCGTAGCTGGTCGTTGTGGGTTTGGCGGCGTCGCTCCAGCGAAAAGATTAAAAATCGCTACCGAGTGCGAAGCCAAAGCGCAGCGTGTTGAACTGCGCGTCGACGGTGGCGTCACCCGCACGATTCAAGCGATAAAAATCTAAGCCGGTGTCGGCGTAGAGCGCGGCCGTCATCTTGGGGCCGTAGGGCAGAAAAAACAACGGGGCCCACAGCAGCCCGAGGACCGAGCCTTTGCCCTTGAGCTGCACACCAACGCCGCCGCCGAAGCCACGGCCATCATAGCCTTCCAAGGTGCCGGTGCCGTAGCCGTGTGACAGCCCACCGCGAACATAGGCTTCGACGTGCGGTACCAGCGGCACCAAATATTTTACGTCGATACCAACACCAGCGACGCCGGTGTTACTAGCGTAACCGGGACCGTAGCCACAATCGAGACAGTCGGGGTAGCCTGGTTGGGATTCGTAGGCGCCACTCGATTCGTTGATGAGGCCGCCCCACAATTCAGCCGCCCATTGCCGGCGCCGGATGCCTGCGGCCAGGCGCAGCGCCAAGCCATCGGACATGTGTTGCGCGCCTTCATCGCTTGGCCGCGATACGCCAAATGATTCGGCAAAGTAGAACCCATCGGCGGCAGCAGTTGCAGCTGGCAGCGCGATGGTCGCTGCGACCAGGAGGCAAAGAGCGTTTTGGGTGACGGTCATGGTGCGCAAACTAAGCAAGAGCAATGCCAGCGCCCAAACCGTAGCTATTGGCACGAAACTCCACACAATCCGCGAATCAGGGTTCACGGTCCGTCATCGAAGCGTGACAAAAGTGTCCGGTATGGTGCTTTTGCAACAGTTGATCCTGCCGCGACGGCCGGCCGCTTGGTTCAGGCTCGGTCGATCGCGCACGGGATCGTTTGCTACAGCGGCCAGTCTTGTACGGCTTGCCGCAACTCGCCCAAGCGGGCTTTGGTGAGCGAGCCGACCGCTGCTATGGCCAACCGATCGGGTGCGAAAACCGTGCGTGCCGCAGCCACTACGTCGGCCAACGTGACGGCTTGCATCGACGCCAGGCGGTCAGAAAGTGATGGTGGTGGGTAGTACAACGCGGTACCTCCAAACCAACTGGCCATCGAGCCGGCATCGTCGATAGAAGCCAGCGTTTCGTACCGATAACGGACCCGCGCTTTAGCTAATTCGCGCTCAGTTACATCGCCAGCGCATAGGCCGCGGAGCACGGTTGCGATCTCGGTTACCAACGCTGCGACTTTGTTATTCGCGGTGGCCCCTGCGATTTCGAAAACTGCGACATCCGCCAAAGGTTCAATCGCTGCATGAATGGAGTAGGCTAAGCCTTTTTGGTCGGCGAGTTGGTAGTGCAGGCGTGTTGACATCCCGTCGTCGAGAATGCGCAGCATAGTGGCCATCGCAAGGTAGCTTGGATCGAGTTCAGGCATGCCGCGAAATACGATGGCCAGGCTGGTTTGTGAGCCGGCATCAGGTACATGGCGGAGCTGCGGGCCAACGAAGTGATGATTGGTAAGCGGCGTTGCGATCGCACCACCAACCGCGCCCGGCCCGCGCGGCAGTGCCGCGACGGATTTCATAGCATAACCAACGACGTCGCTATGTTGCACCGGTCCAGCGACGCACAAAATCGCGTTGCCCGCGCCGTAAAAGGTTTCGAAATGGCGCTGGACGTCAGCTTGGGTGAAGCGCTCAACATTGTGCCGCGGCCCAATGATGCGCTGTCCGAGGGGATGGCCGTCGAACAGCATGCCGCGCGCGATGTCGTCGGCATTGATTTCGACGCCGTCTTCGTCGTAATCCTCGTTGATTTCTTCGAGCACCAAAGCGCGCTCAAGTTCGATATCCGAAAACCGTGGCCGCCCCAATAGTTCGGCGAAAATCTGCATCGCGGCTGGCACCCGATCGGGTTCAACCGACATCGAAAATAATGTGTAATCGCGGCCGGTTTCCGCGTTGAGGGTCGCGCCCAGCTCTTCGACGGCCGTATTAAGGGCCAATGAATCAGGGTAGCCTTCGGTGCCACGAAACAGCATATGTTCAACGAAGTGTGACAGGCCGTTGTCGGTCGGCGATTCAAAGCGGGAGCCAACCTTAATGAACAGCGCGCAGGTTGTCGTGTGTAGGTGAGGTAAGGCAACCGTGGTCACACGTAGACCATTGGCGAGGATGCTCGTACTGACCGGCGGATCGATTACCACTGGGCCGTTGTAGCGCAAATAATGCGTGAGTGCGGTAGTTTGGCCCAACTGACCATGAAAATTGCCGGCAGTGCGCCACGATGTTGACGAAGTCGGGCAACCGGCCGTAAGTTACCGGTAGGCGGAAAAGTCCCTATGCTCCTTAAAAAAATTGTGGTTGCAGAGGATGACGACGCGATTGCCCACCTGGTGGGGATGGCGCTCGGCGATGCGGGGTTTTTGTGCTTGCGCGCGCGCGACGGGGAAGAAGCCCTGCGCTTGGTGAAGCAGCATGACCCTGACCTGCTTGTGCTCGATGTGATGATGCCGCGGCTTGACGGCCTCGAAGTTGCGCGTCGCCTCAAAGGTGACGTGCTGTGGTCACGCATTCCGATTTTGATGCTCACCGCCTTGTCGTCGGTGGACTCCCAAGTTGCCGGCCTTGACGCAGGCGCTGACGCGTACATGGGCAAGCCGTTTGATTTACGCGAATTTGGTGCTCGGGTGCGGGCCATGGTGCGGTCGGCGCGGCGCGAACGCGATCGCAACCCAACCAGTAACTTGCCGGGGTCCCGCGCCATCGATCAAGCCATTGAAGACGCGTTACTGCGTGAGAAAAAAGACGGCGTGCCATCGACAGTGGTTCACATCGACGTGCTGAATTTTGATGGTTACGCTGATGCCGTTGGGATCGTGCATTCTGAACAAGTCGTGCGTGGCATGGGG
>JAGPDK010000001.1 GCA_018057605.1 Kofleriaceae bacterium
CCGCTTGTATCACGCTGTGTTAGGCTCGGGCAAAGATGAGATGGCCTTTGCTCACGGTGGTATGGTTAGGCGTTGCAGCGCGAGTTGCCGTAGCTGCGCCGCTAACTGGCGAAGTGGTGGCGTCGCAAGCGCGGTGGACCGCTGACGGCCAACGCATTGTGACCGAATCGGTGGTGCGCACGCCCGATGGCCGCGAAGTTGTGGTGAGTCAGCTTGGCGGTACCGCCGATGGCTTGACGATGCGTTTATTGGCCAGCGACAGCCACGGCGACGGGGTTGACACCGCGCTGTTACAGGTTGGCATGCAGGTTGAGCTTGCCGTGCACACCGGGGCGACCTCAGCCGGCGAGGCCATGGTCGTGGTCGATCAGGTGGTGCGCCAGGGCGGCAGTGATTTTGTGCGGACCGGGCCAACCAAAGCTGGGCGCTCATTAGCCTGGGCATCAGGTTGTGCGCAGTTGTTTTACGACTCGGCCGGCACCTCACATTTGGCCGGCGCCACCGAGTTTGGATTGATCGATGCGTCGGTGGCCGCGTGGAACGATGGCGTGGCGGGCTGCTCGTACATGCGCATTGCAAGCCAAGGCAACAAGTCTAACGAAGTGGGCAAAGATTTTTCCAACATCGTGAAGTTTCGCGATACCAAATGGTGTCGGCCGGCTACCAATGCTGATGCTGAGCGCTGTTATTCGCCGGCGGCCGCTGGCCTCACCACGGTAGTGTTTGTCGACGACGTCAACAGCGATCGCGATGGTGAAATTGTGGATGCGGATATCGAACTTAATGGCGTCGATTTTGCGATTTCCAACGCTGGCGCGACCACTGGTACCGCGGCATGTTTAGCTGATCTCAAAAACACGCTGACCCACGAGCTCGGCCACTTTCTTGGGTTGGAGCACACTTGCTTAGCCTCGGGTGACCCGCCGCGTATCGACAATCAGGGCAATGCGGTGCCGTTGTGCAGTGCGAGCAATGACCCGCTGATTCGTGAGGCGACGATGTACAACTTTCAAACTTGCGGCGAGACCAGCAAAGCCAGTTTGTCCGTCGACGACACCACCGCGATCTGCTCGATCTATCCACTGGCCACCGACCCAGGCACCTGTGATCCGGTCGGCGGTAGCAGTGGCGGTTGTTGCAATGTCGCGGGACAGCCGGTGCCGGTGGGTTGGCCGCAATTGCTGCTGACGGTTGGCATTGGCGGCGTGCTGTATCGCCGTCGTCGCCGCCGCTAGCGGAACGAACACTTACGTTCGATCGCACGCGTACGCGGCGAAAACCCTTTGCAAGTTTGGGTGCGTACGCGGACCACGGACGACCGCCGACGGACAGCGGCGTTCTTTTGTTTGCACTGCGGCTGGTTGAACGGCCTCCATCGAAGACCTCGACGAGAACCAGCTCGCCTTCCTGAAAGGAGATCTCCGCCGACATCCCGGTTGCCGAACGTCGGGCATCGTTTGCTCGCCGCGGGGCTGGACGCTCCTGCCGAGTTCAACGAACACCCGCGCTCGGTGAATATCGCTGACAGCGTTCAGAAGGCGTGGAATATGTGGCCGGCAAAGCGTTTGTCCGACGCGTTCCTTGCGATGGCGCTCAGGTCGTGGCCAAGCGCGGCTCCTTGTTGGCTGGCGACGACGAGGAGCGGTCGCAGGCGCTTCGCCAGACCATGTTCGAGCGTGGGGTGTAGTAGTTTGTGGTGTTGCACTTGCTCATGCCGCAGTTCGAGAACGCAGTCCGGATGATCTTCGCGCAGCACGGCGCCATTACGTCGAAGATCGACGACGGTGTTTAGGGCGAACCAAGCCTCAACGAGCTGCTCTACGGTGAGCATGTACAGCCCCCGGCCCGGTGTGATCGGTGATCGTGCGGACCAGCGCGAGCGCGAACGCCCACGCGCCCTCGGCCGTGTTCGGGACGAGCGCGCCGATGCCCATGAGGCCGTGGACGTCGAGCAGGGTCGGTGCTCGGTCGGCGGGGATGTCGCCGCCCGCATGGCCGGCGTGGTGCGCGAGGTGAAGGAAGATTGTGGCGCACTGCGCCGCGACGAACCGGCGCGCGTAGACGAACCCGTCGGGCAGCGCGGCCGGCGGTGCGGCGTCGTACGCGGCGATCAGCGCGGACGCGGTCGGTTCGTCCATGCTCAGGAACATCGCGACCGTGGCTAGGTCGTAGAAGGGATCGTTTGGTCCGGCCATGTCCCAGTCGAGCAGCACGAGCCGCTCGCCGTCGAACACCAGGTTCGACGGGTTCATGTCGTTGTGACTCGTGACCAGCGCGCGCTGTCGCGGCGGTGGCGTCTCCGCGAGCACCTGATCGATCGTGGTGCGGACGAAGCTCGGGACCATGAATGTCGCGAGCCGCGCCCGCATCGGCGCGATCAGATCGCGCGGATCGCGCCACACCGCGTCCGCGGGAAGCGGCAGTGCGTGGACCCGTCGGATCGTCTCCCCGAGCTGGCGTCGCGCGTCGTCGCGCGTCTGCGGGTCGGACAGCCGCGGCGCGAACCGCCGATTCACGACGTAGTCGCTGACGACCGCGCGTCGCGCCTCGTCGTGGTGAATCACGCGTGGCGCGACGCCGGCCTCCGCGGCGCGACGCTGGATCTCGCTGCTCTGGCGCCATGCCTCGATCGGCTCGCCCTCGCTGGCGACCTTGAGCACGTAAGCATGCCTCGCCCGCTCGACGCGATACACGGCTGCGCCCGACAGGCCCCCGGCGATCCTCGTGATCGACGTCGTCGGACCGCGGAGGTGGTCGGGCAGACACGCTTCGAGCGTCATGCCCGCATCATAGCCTATCGCAGGCTCGGGCAGGTTGCGCGGGATAGGTGAATGGTGTGGGTGGGTGGGCTCAAAAATTGTGTGGTGGATGGCGAGGTAAACGGTCGGGTGAACGGTTGGTTCACAGAGGCTCCGGAGGAGGCGACTCGGAGGTTGAACGGAGGCGCTGCGGCTGGCCGCGCGGCCGCGGAGGTTGGTGCTCGCGCGTTGCCTGATGCGCCGCCGTCGCGTCGCGGGTGGATGGCGGTAGGTGATAGTGACGATTGGCTTTGCGCGCGGTTTACGATCGGCTGGTGGGTCGGCTGGCGCATGCTGGACTTGAATTGGCGATAGTTGTCGATTTGAATGGGCCGATTGGTGTCGGAGGCGTGCACGGTTGTGCGTCCGGGTTTCGGATTCCATTTTTCTGTCTAAATGTTAGGAGGATTTTTACGATTTATGTTGACGTGATTTTTCAGCCGAGAATCGTCATGCCAACTACCGGCGTGCAAAAGGCTGGTGCAACGTCGTCGTGTTCTCGGCATGCACCGATAGTCGGTGCTGGTGAATTTCTTGCGTTACACCGAGACTTCGCAGCGTAGTGAGCCAATCACAGCGTCGAAAAAGCTGGTGATAGAGTTGCTTTATGATGCAAGGTGCAAAGTTTAAGGTGGCCATTGATGTCGATGCGCTGGGTAATCAAATCGCTGAAATGCCGGCGCATATCGACGCTGCGATGCATCGGTTGTTAACTGCTATTCGTGAATTCGATATTGCCTCGGGCTGGCATGTGCAAGGCGCGTTGTCGTGTGCGCATTGGTTGGCGTGGCGGGTCGGCTGCGATTTGCGCACAGCACGTGAGCGGGTGCGAGTTGCTCGGAAGTTGGCTGAACTGCCGCTGGTCGACGAGCAATTGCGACGTGGTGCGATGTCGTATTCGCAGGCCAGGGCGATTACGCGGGTGGCGACGGCTGAAAAAGAAGAACTCTGGGTGGCGTACGCCAAGCGCATGCCAGCGTCGCAGCTAGAAAACTTGTGCCGTTCGTACCAGCACGTGCAGGCGTATGATCAAGCGCACGGGGCAGAGGCTGGAGCGATAGCGGCGGCGCACGTTGCGGCGCTACACGATGCCCATGCCGCGCTCGCCATCACGGCCAACAGCAACGCATCAAAATGGACCGGCGGCCTGATCGACTACGCGAGGTGCATCGACTATTTGGTGTGAGCCGCGGTTCCGCCCCTTCTATAATCGCTATTTGTGGGCGACTTCTTTGAATTTCGTGGCGGTCAAGGCCTTGAGTGCGGCGGCGGTCGATTTATCGTCGCTGGTGCCGTCGACGATGAAGACACTGCTGCCTTGGCGCGACACGATGATGGCGCGGCCGTCGTCGCGCTTGCTGCCGTCGCCGCCAAAGCGCTTTGCTAGCGTCGCGCGATACGCCGCTTCAAACGCTTGAGCGTCGGGTTCGCTATCCCAGGTGGTGGCGATGAGTCCGAGCATGGTGCCGTCTTTGTTGCGCCACACCGCAAATCGGTCGCCGTCCCAACCCGCGGCGTTGTCGGCCGATTTGGTATCGCCCCATTGTTCAAGATACACCCGCCAGCCGAGTTCGCCAATCACGTTTGATTCGACCAACGTGCCAGCTTGTTTGGGCAGCGTTGCAAGTTGCGGATAGTCGCGAGGGAAAAGCTTGTCGTCAGGATGCAACAACTGCTCGGTTGAATTGGGCGGATTACTGTATAGCTTGGCGACTTCGGCCCAGCCGCCCTTGGCGAACGCCACGGCAACGGGCATCGCACCTTTGAGGTAGGAGTCGACCATCGGCACCAAAATGATGGCTGGAATCTTATCCATCGCTGCGGCCGAGGCTTTCATTTCTTCGCTGCCGCCCAGGCCTTCAGCTTGCGCTTTGGTCATGGTCCGCAATTGATCGATCGAAAGGTTGCCGGTGAGCTTGAGCTGCATTTGCAGCGCGGCCATGGTTTTGTCGTCGATCGTGGTGGCGCCGGTTTTGGCGGTAACCAGATAGGCAAACATGGCGAACGTGGCTTCACCTTCAACGATGAATTTGCGCGCATTGACTTCGTCGTCGGAAAGTGCCGGACCTTTTTTACCGTTTGGTTCTAAATATTTATTGAGATCAAAATACTGGTCTTGCAGTGAATGGGTGAGTTCATGCGAGGTAATCGTGTCCAACATGGTGTCGTCGGACGGCGTCATTACTAGGAAAAACTTCTTTTGATTCGGGTCGTAGTAAGCCGCCGCCTGGGTGACCATCGTGTCCGACATCGCTTTGGCTAAGTCGATACGTTCTTTGAGCATGCCGATGTGCAACATCGCATCGACCATGGCTTTGGCCTTGTCGGTGCCAAGCTCTTTGCCAATTTCTTTTTCCACAAAGCTGCGGAAATCGGCGGTGGTTTGATATTCCGCTGGCACATCAATTTTGAACGGTTGATTACGCAGCGCGGCCAGATGCTTTTTGATTTCGGGAATCCGTTTGAGCGCGCGCTCGGCCACAACTTTGGGATCTTCTACGGGCTTGGGTACGGGTTTGGCCGTGGCGTGGTCGGCGCTAACCGCGGTGTTGTCCCACGACGATGGTGCGGCATTGGCCGAACCACTACCGACAGCACTGCCAGTTTTGGTGGCTGGCGATGGCGTCGGACTCGATTTGCATGCCACAAGTGCAAGCGCTAGCAACGGTAGAGTTTTCATGCGCGGCAACCTAGCAGATTGTGCCGCCGTTAGTGCGGCAAGTTTGCCTGTGTAGCGCGATCGGTACGCAAGTACCTCACATCCGAAGTTCGATCAGGATTTTCCCGGCCCCTTCGGGTGAGGCCGGGAAAAATCCTGTACGTGAGCCCACTTGATGTTCGGTACTAGCCTCATTTTTGCTTCGTACCGCCGGTCAATCTGGAACTATCTGGAACTCTGAACGGAAATAGGATCAGCGGTACTAGCCCCTGCGGTAGCGTTGCCGTGGCTATTTGCGTACGGCGGCACCCAGCACGTACACCAGTTCAGTCGACGATGGGGCTGGGGTTGCGATGATTGGCAAGTTCTTGGTGCCAATGAGGAACATGCCCGGTTTAAGATTGCGGACTAAAATCTCGTCGTACACGACCGGGTCTGGCGACGATTGCATCATGACACTGGCGCGGCTGACACAGCGATTTTCATATTCAAGTTTGCCGTTGCTATCGATCCGTTCAATGCGATTGGTCTTTTCCCAGCGTGCGCAGGTAGCCCGTGGTTCGGCCGTGGCGCTAAATGACACTTCGGCAAAGGCGCCTTTGCTTTCGATTTTGGCGACCACGCCACTGATGGTTCCGTCGATGTCGAAGCTCGTTCCCATTATATCGGCCTCTTTCAAGAGACGGCCAAGATCACGGTTGCGATCGTCAAACACGATGCTGGCCCCCGCGGCGAGCCAAGCGGCAAGCGCTGCGGTGCGGGGCCCACGCACTTGATTGCTAGCGTCTTCGGGTAGATTACTCTTGCCTTTGCCGGACTCTACAAAGCCGTCGCGGCATAAGCGCAGGGCGGTGTACGCCAGCGCGCCGGTACTGGTCGCGACAATTGGATTCAAATACGTGGTGCTGCGCGGTTCGGCATTAAATTGCGGCAACTTGGCGCTTGCGACAGCGTCGGTCCAGGCCGCTAGCGTTTTGGCTTGGCAGCCTTGGTAGGCCGAGCGTCGGTTCGATGCTGCCGCAGCTTCGAGGCCGGCAAGTTGCGCCCGTAACTTTTCTCGTTTGGCATTGGGCGTGGCCCATTCGCTGCGGGCTTGGCGGGCCAATTTCACCAAGGTTGCCACGCCGGGGTCGGCGCTGGCGAGGCTGGCTAAGGTTTTGGCGGTGTTGGCCTGTAGTTGCGCGACTGCGACAATATAACGATGCAAGGTATCGCGTTCGGCACTCGTGAGGGCACTTTCTTCGTCAACTTCCGCGGCTGCTTTGGCTTGGTCAATGGTATCGGTGACGCCGACGATTTGCGCCAGCAATGGAACATGGGGTTCGGCGTAGCCAGGAATGCCAAAGATTTGGCTTAGCGCAATGACCTTGGTGATTTCTGCAATCTGATCGAGCTGATCGAGGGCGAGCAATAGTTCGGGGACGCGCAGCTCATGCTCAGGCCCGTAGAACGCAGCCGCTTGGCCAATCGGGCCGGTTGTGACGCTGAAGCGGTCGACCAGCCGGCCGCCGCTTGTCGTGGCATCGCTGTTGCCACTGGAGGATGCGAAGCTTGAAGGTGCAAATGGGGTGGTGTTGCCACTCATGGTTTGGCCGTTTACCTTGAGCAAACTGCAGCCGCTGAGTGCTGTTGCGAACAGGATGGATGAGAGGCCCGTATTGTTGAATTTGTACATGGCGCGGTCATCGACCCACCTCGCCAACTGTTGCGGAAAATCGTCACATGTTGAAAATTCTAGGACCAAGGCTATGAGGGCGTGCGTTTCGCCCATGGCCACACCGAAATGCCCCAGCCGATGCCGTAGATGCCGGCCGCGGCGGTGAGCACCCACATCGCGGTAGCGACCGAGGTGGCATCGGCGAGCAGGCCGGCGCCGATCGCGGAGCCGCCGATCGCAAGTGTTGCGAGGCCGTAATCGAGCGACATGATGCGGCCACGCAGTTGATCAGGCGTGCGTGATTGTAAGCCGTAGCTCGACAGCGTCCATTGCGCACCACCGCCGAGATGGGCAATGGCAACCAAGGCCATCGTGCCGACCAGCCAAGGCATCAGCGGCACCAATGCGTAGGCGGCAGCGTACGTCATCGTGGAGATTCCGCATACCCAGATAATGCCGCGCACCGTTGGGCGACGGCCGGCAATGCGGCGCGCGAGTGGTGGGCCGATCATGACGCCCAGGCCACGTGCCGCTAACACCAAGCCTAGCGCTTTGTCTCCTCCGGCGTAGCGGGCCACCATCAGGCCAGGCAGCAGCCCGACCGTGCCGTTGGCACAACTTACGCCACCTTTGGCCAGCAACAAGCGCACGGTGATCGGTGAGCTGCGAAGATGCGGCCATAGCGGTGGCGGTGGCAGTTGAGGCGACAACGCGCGCGCGGTCCGGGTCGTGGCAAACTTTTGCATCGGCGTTCGGACGCGCAACAACACGGCCGCCGATATCGCAAATGATGCAGCGTCGATCGCAAACGCGGCATTTTTTCCGAGATACGCCGCGGTCAGCCCACCGAGGGCGGCGCCGACAATGAGCATTGCGCCCCATGCAGCTGAAAACATGGCTTGGGCCATCGGCAAATCGTCGTCAGAAACCAGATTGGGCAACGCGGCGGAAGCAACCGGATCTGAAAACGCTGCGGCAATACCCAAGAATATAATCGCGGCAATGGCGAGGCCGACGCTGTGCCAATGGGCGGCGGCGATCAAGCTGGCCGCTAGCGGCACACGCACGACATCGGCAATCAGCATCATTCGTCGACGATCGAAACGGTCGGCGAGTGCGCCGGCAAATGGCGCAGCCAAAAAAATTGGCAACACCATCGCGGCGTAGGCATATGATGCGGTGCTCGCGCGATGAGTCAACTCGGTGAGCAGGCTGGCCACTGCGACGAAGGAGAACCAGTCCCCCATCATCGAGATCAGTGAAGCAATAAACAACCGCCGAAAATCGGGATTGCGGCGCAATACGCCGGTGGTTTCCGCAAACATCAAAACTTCACGGCTTCACATGATCACGGAGGCACATTAGCGCAGGCGCAAGCATGGGTGCGGCGTAGGTCACGGTCGAAACGGACGTTCGTCTTTGCCACGCACGGGATTGGCCAATCGGCGGGCCACGGTGTCTTGCTCTTCTTTGGTTAGCCGGCGCACGTAGACGCCAGCGGCATCAATACTTTTGGCACCAAAAAAACCCTCGGACACCGCGTATTCAACTTCCACGATCATAAATGGATCGTCGCCGATCCACATCAATTCATGTTTGCGCGGAATGCCGACCCATGAGCTCAAGGTGAACTTTTCACGGGTGCCGTCGTCGTTCAAAACGACCATGGTGATGCGCTCGGTGGCGGTCATGTCGAGGCCAGCTTACCCTGGACAAGCGCAGTTGGCGAAGGCCTCACGGTTAATTCCCGTACGCTCACAGCTACACGATGCGGCCCATTTCACTATATTCGGCCCGCGCAGCTTCAAAAATGTCCTGGGTGCCAATGGCGCGTTGCGCAGAAACCGCGTTGAGCGCCGCGCGTAACGCAGCTTTTTTGATGTAGCCGCCGGCCATGACGAAGCGTTTGGCGATCATGTCCCAATCAATATTGGCGTCGAGCGGGACTTTGGGCGGGAACATGCTGATCCATAAACGTTTGCGCTCAGCTTCTTCGGGCAATTCAAATTGCACGCTGAACCGCACGCGGCGTTTGAACGCTTCGTCGAGGCCTTGCTCTAAGTTGGTAGCCAGCAAGGTAACGCCGTCGTAGGTTTCCATGCGCTGCAACAAATAATTCACTTCTAAGTTGGCGTAGCGATCATTGCTGGATTTTACTTCGGTGCGTTTGGCGAACAGCGAGTCGGCTTCGTCGAAGAACAGCACTGCATGTGATGATTCGGCTTCTTCAAAAACTCGCGCTAGGTTTTTTTCGGTTTCACCGATGTACTTATTAACAATTTGCGACAAGTCGATGCGATACAGATCATAGCCCAGCTCATTGGCTAGTAATTGGGCCACCATAGTTTTTCCGGTGCCCGGCGGGCCGGCCAAAATTGCCGACACTCCGCGCCCGTACGGTAGCTTGGCGGCGAAACCCCATTGTTCAAGGAGAAACGGCCGATGTCGCGCAAAGCGAACAACTTCGCGCACGGCTTCGAGGGTGTCAGGTGGTAACACCAAATCATCCCAGCGAAAACCGGTAGGAATGCGCTGTGCTAACGCACCGAGGCGATGCGAAAAGGTTAAGCGCGAGGCATCGCTGAGATCTTCGAGCGTAACGTGCAGTTTTTGGGGATCGCGCAGTCGTGCACTGGCTGCCGCGCGTCGAGCTGCGCGTGCGATGGCCGCGCCGACGAAGGCGTAGCGGCCTGCGACAATATCCAGATCTTCGTCGCTGGCAATCTCACCCGGCAACGCTTGGCGCCACATGGTTTGGCGCTGCGAAAAGGTTGGAGGCGGAATTTCGAGTTCGACTAACTCGGGGACTGCAGCGGCAAGCCACGCGGGGCGGGTGGTTAAGGTGAAGACAATCGGCACGCGCAACGAGCTACAGGCATCGCTGATGGCATCGGCCATACCGCGTGGGATGTCATCTTTGAATGCACTGCCACCGTCGAGAATGGCCACCGCGTCGCGCAGGGCGGCTTCGCGCAACGCTGCAGCGAAGCGCTCCGTCAACCGGCCTCCTTCGGCGACTAACGTGGCCAGGTCGATGCGTACCGAGCGCCGGCCGCGCGCCCCAACCAAGGCCTCGACTAACAACGCACGGCCGACGCCTTCTTGGCCGGCGAGTAACAAGCGGGCCGGGCCGTACAGCTGCAAATCTTCGGTGAGGCCTAAGCCGCGCGCGACCTGGGCGATGATTTCTGGCGCAAACACCAACGTTTCAATTGCCGGCGGTTGCGCTGCGACTTTGCATATTCCGCGCACCGACTCGTCGATCGATTCATGATTGCGCAAGGCATCGACCATGCGATCCGAGATCCGCACGGTGCGTAGGCTGTTGGGTATGGCATCGCTGGCGGAACTGACCGTGACGATGCCAAAGCGCCGGAGCGGGCTTTGATCGGCCAACCGGGTTAACACCAAGTCTTCGGTTTTTTGGTTGCCAGCGCCAAACACGCGCGCGACAAATCCCATATCGACGCGCTTTTTTGAAAAGTCATCGATGGCGTAGGCAAAGAGCCGTTCAACGTCTTGGTCGAGCTCGGGCGCTAGCAACAAGGCTGCGATGTACACGTCCATATCGAGCAGGTCAAACACCCGGCGAATGCGACCCAGCGGGGATTCTGGAACCGTGTTGGTCAGTGCCATTACTTCATCCAGGGCCGCAGCCAACAGCGTTTCCTCTTTGGCAATTTGCGGCGTGAAGTCATCGGAACGCCCGGCCAGAATGGCGGCGACCTCCTCAGAGCTTGGCCCATATTGCGTGGTTGCTGTGATTTGCCGCCGCTGCGCGTGGCTGACCAGGTAATAGCTAATCACCGCACGGGCAAATCGAACAATGGTATCAGCGCGCTCAAACATGCGGCAAAGATAGCCGTAAACTCGATGAGTTATAAGGGAAGGTGAGCCTCGCTGTAGCGTAAATTGATCGACAAACCCAGTCCAACCCATGTTAGCGTGAGCCCCTCCAATGGCCCAAGATTCTCAACAACACGATAACGGTAGGCAGCAACCATCGTCTTTGCAGAAGGGGGCCGAAAACGGCGCCGCACCGACCGCAACGGGGCCGGGCTTGCAATTATTGAAGCTTGCCAAATCGAGTTCGGCTCAAGCCGATGCAGTCAAGATTGTTGAGTTGATGCGCGAGTATCCAGGTGAGCGCAATGCCATGATGACATGGCTGCACCAACATCGCGGCAATTCGTTTGTTCAGCAAGTGACGCAACAGATGGGGCAAGTCGAACGCGAGCTTCCCGCTGGTGTCGATCTCAAAGAAGTGCGCGGTAGTTTTGCGATTCCTGGTGGCCGCATGTTAGCCGGCAGTTGGAAAGCTGAAGTCAAAACGTCAGGACCGACAACGGTTGAAGTTGCCGTTGGTCATGCCGGGGTTTCAATGCGGTTTTGGCCTGGCTTGTTTATTGATGCGCAATGGCCGCTGCAAAATTTGATGGTGAACAGCGCGACGTACACTTTTGGTGATAGTGACGTCAAAATCAACGCGGGCAAAGACAGCGGCTTGGGTTCGGGCATGATTTCGATCCGCGACAACGTCACCGACATGCTCAGCCAAATCATCATGAAGGCCGTGGGCGGCAAAGCCCCGGCGGTCGCAGGCTACAATCCAATCAAAGACGCCAATCTTGAAAGCAACCTGCGCACGCTGATCGATGGCGTTGCTGCGATGTTTACATCGGGCGGCGACAAGGCTAAGCCGGGCAAAATGCCGGTGGCGACAAGTGAAATGAAGGGGCTGTCGGCGGGTGCCACGGTTCATGCGCAATTGTCGCAATCGTTTGGTGGGGCCAGCGCTGGGTTAACCCTAGATGCTAATTCGGAAATTGAAATCGACGCCGATGGTGCCGGTTCGGCCGCAGACGTATTGTCGGGTGGCACGCTCGAAGAATCGATGACAGCGGCGTCGCTCCAGTCGATTCGGATTCGTTCGCGCGGGTTGTGCGTGATGATGAAAGGTGAGCCCGCGGTTCGCTTGCATTCGCTCACGGTCATGCGGGGTGGCGCGGTGGTCGTGGGTCGGATGGAACTGCTCGGCAGTCTCAAAGCTTCGGCAGACACAGAATCGGGGTTATCGGCGCTTGCCGGATTGCTGGCGTTAGCTACCGGCAGTTCGGCGGCGAGTGGGCTGTTCGAACACGCACAGAATCCACACTTAGTTAGTGGCGTTGCGCGCAAAGAAATCGAACGGCAGTTCACCAGTGTGATCCACTCGTTGGTGATGGAGTACCGAGGTGCAGTGCCGGGCGTCGATTTAGTAAAAGTGCTCGGGCTGTAAGCGCGGTTGCTCGCGGCGTGCGGCGCGCTTATATAGGCGCAATCATGTCAGGGTGGTGATGTCTGGCGTACGGGCGGGCCGCCGGGGCAGGTCAGGCGGCTTGCCGCACCTGCCGCCGCAATAAGGCGTTGGTCCCATAGCCGCAAATTTGCCCCACACATTTTGCGGGCGTAGCGTTACGACGTATGGCGATGTCACGCTGGTCCAACGGAGCCGCTACAGTCACGATCAGCTGCTGTTGGTTTTTTTGGCAGTTGCGCAGCGCCGCCACGTTAGCTGCCGCTCGTGCAGCATTACTTACTCCGCAAGGCTGGTCGGCGATGGTGCTGCGCGGCATCTTGGTTGGCTTCATCGTCTGGTGCGTGATCTCGCTGACCACCACGTTGGTACTGGCACGCAAGGCCGATGTTGACGTCCGCACCGTGTTTGTTACCGCGTTGGTGGCCGCACTAACTTTGGTTTTTGATTCAGGCTGGAATGCGCTGATCGCCGCCGAGCCGGCCGCACTGCTGGCAACTGCGCTCGCCGGTTGGGCCCTGGCCGACACCGCGCGGGTGTGGTTCGCTGCTTCGGTTACCACCGTGCGCATGAGCGCTTGGCTTTGCGGCTTGGCTGCCGTGGCGTTGCAGCCGGTTTGGCTCGGAGTTTGGTTGGCCGCGAGTGCCACGCTTATGTGGCGCTGGTGGCGTGGCAATACGCGGCCAGAATGGATTCCCGCGGTCGCTGCAGCGACGATCGCACTGCTCGTGGTTGAAGTCGTGGCGTGGCAAACGCAGGGCACCGGCTTGTTGGCCATGATGGTGCATGCTTGGCGGCAATGGGCGATGCGGTCGCATGCATGGCCGTTGCTTGCCGCTGTCGGTACTAGTTTGTCGGCGCTGATGTTGGCCAGCGCGATTGTCGGCGTTGCGGCGCTCGCCATGGTGCGTGGCGCGCGGTTCACGGCGTTGGCGGCACTGGCCATCATGAGTCCACCACTGTTTTGGCTCCATGGCGGCTCGGCGGCAACGCCTATCGTGTTCGGCATCGCAATCTTGGCTGCTGTCGGCGTTCATCAAATTGTTGCCGGCATTCGCTTTGCGCCTGGGCGCGCGATCGTTGCCGCAGCGCTGGGTGTTGTGTTAGTCGTGCCTGCGTTCGTACTCTAGTCGTCCGCGCCGCGGACAGCCGTACGTTGCCCGTCGCTTCGTCGCCGCGTGGGGACGCTTAATTGGCGCCGGATCACGGCCTACGAGCCTCCATCCCGGCTCACCGGACAGGTGCTTTTTCTGCACTCAATCTGCTAGAGTGCGCGCCATGCAAGTCTATGCCAGTTGTGCACACGCGCGCACGGCGCGCAGCTGGCAACGCGCTGTGGTGGCCATCGGTAATTTTGATGGTGTGCACCTTGGCCATCGTGAGCTGTTGGCCAGGGCTCAAGCGGCAGCGCGCGCCGTTGACGGTGCGACCGTGGCGCTTACCTTTGATCCGCATCCTACTGCCGTGCTGGCACCGGCGGCGGCACCGACCCTGATTTGCGACATTGCACGGCGGCTCGAATTACTTGCGCAAGCGGGTGTCGACGCGGTGGTGGTGCAACCGTTTTCGGCGGCATTTGCAGCGATGTCGGCGCAGGCGTTCATTGAGGACTTGATCTGTCGCGACTTGGCGGCGGTGCGCGTGGTCGTCGGACATGATTTTTCGTACGGCTGTAAGCGTACCGGTTCGGTGGCAACGCTGCCTGCCCATGCTGCAGCGTGTGGCGCCGTTGCCGACGTCATCCCTGCGGTGCGAGATCACGGTGTCATCGCATCGTCCACAGCGGTGCGTGCTGCGCTGCGGGCTGGCGATATCGCTAGCGCTAACCGCGTGCTTGGCCGCCGCTACGATGTCGACGGTGTGGTCATCCACGGTGCCAAACGCGGTCGCGAGATTGGCGTGCCAACCGCTAACATTCGGCCCACCACGCCGATGTTGTTACAACCTGGCATTTACGCGGTGCGCTTGGCGGTGAAAAATGCCGATAATCCAGTGTGGCTGCCAGCCGTGGCCAGCTTGGGCACCAACCCAACATTCGTCGAGAACGGCGGATTGTCTTTTGAAGTACACGTACTTGATTGGGTTGGCGATTTGTACGACCAAGCTGTGCGAGTTGAAATTGTCGCGCGGTTGCGCGGCGAAGAAAAATACGCCGGCATTGAACCGCTGCTGGCGCAAATTCGCCTCGATTTGGCGCAAGCGCGCGCGATCTTCACGGAACTCTGATCCTCGTGGAATGCCTAGCCCGGCGGGCGCGTTGTCTGATATGACCTGACGTACCCCGCTCCGAGCCTTCGCTCGTTCGCTCCACGCGGGCTGCTCTCTCTCCGGTTAATTAGGAAATTCCATGGCCAAGCTCCCCGCAATTGAAGGATGTCTCACCGCGATTGTCACGCCGTTTCGCGACGGTGCGGTCGACTTCGAGGCCCTCGACAAGTTAGTTGAATGGCAAATTGAAAGTGGCATCGACGGTATCGTCGCCGTCGGTACAACCGGCGAATCGGCAACGCTTGATGTTGAAGAGCATGTCGCGGTGATTTCGCGCGTGGTCAAAGTCGCGCGCGGCCGGGTCCCGGTTGTCGCGGGTGCTGGCGGCAACGCGACGGCCGAGGCGTTGAATCTCACCCGTGCATCGGAGCGCGCGGGGGCTAACGCGCTGCTGCATGTGACGCCGTACTACAACAAGCCAACCCAAGAGGGTTTGTTCCGGCACTACGAAGCGATTGCCAAAGCCACCGCCTTGCCAATTATTTTATACAATGTACCCGGGCGTACCGCGTGTGATTTGTTGCCTGACACCGTGGTTCGCCTTGCCGAGTTTGACAACATAATCGGCATCAAAGAAGCTTCGGGTAATGTGGTGCGTGCAACCGAGATTTTATCGCGCTTGGGTTCGCGCCTCACGTTGCTTTCGGGCGACGACGCGACCGCGTTCCCGTTTTACGCCGTCGGCGCACGTGGCGTGATCTCGGTGGTTTCCAATGTAGCGCCAAAACCAATGGCACAAATGTGGGACGCCGTTGCAGCTGGTGACTGGAATCGCGCGCGCCAACTCCATTTTACGCTACACACCCTCAATCATCTGTTGTTTGTCGAAAGCAATCCAATGCCGGTCAAAGCCGCGTTGGCCCTTGAAGGCCGTTGCACCAATGAGATGCGCTTGCCACTAGTGCCTTGCTCGACGGGGCTGACGGAACAGTTGCGAGTCGCACTCAAGGCTGAAGGCTTGTTGTGAGCGCAGCGCGGGTTTGCGTACTCGGGCCGTCGGGTCGGATGGGCCGCGCGATTATTGATGCCGCCGCTGGCCGTAGCGAAGTGATGATCAGCGCGTTAGTTGACCGTGCCGATTCCGACGTCGCCGGGCGGGTCATCACGGGGCTCACGGTAACTGCAAATCCTGCTGCTGGGTTCGCAGTCTCTGACGTGTATATTGATTTCACCACACCTGCTGCAACCCAAGTGCTTGCTGTCGCGGCGACGAGCAAAGCCATCGCTGCGGTGATCGGCACAACCGGCCTCGGGGCGGTCGACGAAGCCGCCATTGCCGGTTTAGCTGCAGTGGCACCCGTTGTGGTTGCGGCCAACTTTTCGCTTGGCGTAAACATTATGTTGGGCGTGGCACAACAAGTTGCGCGGATTCTCGGCCCCGAGTGGGACGCCGAAGTAGTCGAAACTCACCACCGGGCCAAGCGTGACGCACCGTCGGGCACTGCGCTGGCAATTGCGCGGGCGATAGCCGCTGGCCACGGCGTCGACTACGACAGCGTTAAACGCCACAGTCGCGACGGTGATATTGGCCCGCGACCCCGTGGTGAAATCGGCGTTGCAACCGTGCGCGGCGGGGATGTCGTCGGTGAACACACCGCAACGTTTTATGGCGCAGGTGAACGCATTGAACTAGGTCATCGCGCTAGTTCGCGCTCCATCTTTGCCGTTGGCGCCTTGCGTGCCGCAGCCTGGGTCGTCGGCAAACCGCCCGGTCGCTACGATATGCTCGACGTGCTTGGCTTACGCTGACCGACGAGCGTAGCATCGCGAAGTGTGCTGCTCGCGGGTAACCCATCGGCGAGCCACCAGCGCACCGCAACAAGCTCGACGGTGTTGTTACTCGCGATCGAGATACGTGTAACCGCCCATGCCTTGGCGGAAACGATTGATCAGCGTGCGGCTCTCTTCGATGGTGAGCAGCTTTTTGCGCAACGCTTGTTCGACGTTGTTGCGCATCTTGCCGAGCAGGTCGCTCGGTTGATAGTCGACGAATTGCAGTACTTCACTCACCGTATCGCCCGGTACAACTTCTTTGATCTCGTAGTCGCCTTCGTCGTTAAGCTGTACGTGCACGGTGTTGGTATCGCCGAACAAGTTGTGCAAGTCGCCCAAGATTTCTTGGTAGGCACCAACCAAGAAAATGCCCAGGAAATAATCTTGGCCATCGGCTTTAGGATGCAATTCCAAGACATGCTTGACGTCGCGCATATCGATAAACGAATCGATTTTACCGTCGGAGTCGCAGGTAATATCGGCCAGCGTGGCACGCCGAGTGGGCTCTTCATTGAGCCGATGAATCGGGCAGATCGGGAAGAGTTGATCCACGGCCCAAGCATCGGGCACCGACTGGAACATCGAGAAGTTACAGAAGTAGGTATCCGATAGCGCTTTTTCTAAGCCTTCGAATTCTTCGGGTGCGTGGGCTAAGCCACGCGACATGTGCAACACTTTTTCGCAGGTGGCCCAGAACAGATTTTCGCACAACACGCGGTTTTCTAGCGACAAGTGGCCCAAGTTGAACAGCTGCAAAACTTGGTCTTTGTATTCCACTGCGTCGTGGTACGTCTCGAGCAAATTCTTTTGCGACGCGCCTTGGTAGGTTTCCCACATGTTGGTAACTAGGGGCGCGGCTGGCTTGGGCAGTTCTTTGGGCACGGTGGTGCCAAACTCGGTCACACCCAGGACGTTGACCACCAGTACTGAGTGGTGGGCAGCGATCGCGCGACCCGATTCTGACACGATGTTTGGATGCGGTACGCCGTCGGCATCGCAGATCTCTTTGATCGCGTAGACCACGTCGTTGGCGTATTCTTGCACGGTGTAGTTCATCGACGATGCGAAGTTGCTTTGCGAGCCGTCGTAGTCGACGCCAAGGCCGCCGCCGACGTCGAGGTATTTCACCCCTTTGGCGCCCATCTTGTACAACTCAACAAAGAATCGGCCAGCTTCGCGCAGCGCGTTTTTAACGCTCTTGATCGCCGAGATTTGCGAGCCCAAATGGAAGTGCAACAGTTTGAGCGTATCGGCTTCGCCCCAGGCTTTGAGCTTGGTGATGGCTTCAACCATCTCGGCTGCCGACAGGCCAAATTTTGAAAAATCGCCACCGGATTGTTCCCAGCGACCAGCGCCACGCGACGACAAGCGCGCGCGAATGCCCAGCGAAGGTTTGATCTTGAGCCGTTCGGAGACGCGGCGGATCTGATCGAGTTCGGTTGGTTTTTCAACCACCAAGATCACGGTCTTGCCCATCTTCGACGCTAACAGCGCAGTCTCGATATATTCGTCGTCTTTGTAACCGTTGCAGATGATCAGCGATTCATCGTCTTGATGAATTGCCATAACCGCCAGCAGCTCAGGCTTGGAGCCGGCTTCGAGGCCGTAGTGAAATGGCCGGCCGAACTCGATGATTTCTTCGACGACGGTGCGGTTTTGGTTCACTTTGATCGGGTACACGCCGCGGTACTGCCCGCCATACCCGTACTCTTTGATCGCGGTATTAAACGCGCCACACAACAGCTCGATGCGAGCTTTTAGAATGTCGGAAAAGCGCAGCAAAATTGGCAGTTGAATGCCGCGCTCATTGAGCTCTTGAATGAGCTCTTTCATGTCGATTTTGCCTTGCGGCTTGCCAGGTTCCGCGGCCGCGGGGGTGACGATCAGCGAGCCTTGCTCGTTGACGTCAAAGTAGCCACAGCCCCAGCGCTGGATGTTATAGAGGTCGTTGGCGTCGGCTGCTGTCCAGCGGCGCAACGGATCATTGGCGGTCAGAGCTTTTACGCGGGCCATTATGTAGATCAACTAGGGCTTTTTGACCGGCGGTGCAAGATCCAAGGGGGCATTTAAAACGTCCGATTTGGTCTGCTGGTGCCGACGACAAGTCACAGTGCTGGTCCGGCCTGCTTGAACCGCGAGTTACTTGATATGGACCCGCGCTTGCGGCAGCGCTTTGTGTCTAGCGGCCGTTTGTTGCACCAGTTGCAAAATTGGTCCCGGGATAAACACCTCGGAGGCGGGCTTTACAATCACGCCAGCAGCGGACAATTGCTCAAGAAACAGTAAGCAGTTATCCATTTTGGCCATGAGTACGTTGGCCCACATTAACCGCTTGTCGCGTTTTTTGACGCTGACCGTAAACCCGGCGACGGCAACGTATTCGATGTCGGCAAAGGCAATGTCACCTTTTTTTTGGTGGCGCAGCACATTGCCGTCGAACGAAAACGGCGCATAGCTTGGTCGGGCGGTTAACCGTGGGTGCAAGTGACTTATCGCTGCTTCGATGGCGGCGCCGGCGTGTTGGAACTGGGTGCCGATGACAACTGGTTTGCCGCCGTTGCGTGAAAAAACTTTGAGTGAGCCGAGGCGAAATACCCGGTTGGGTACGTCTTTCCGCTCCGCGGCGGCTTGTACTGCAGCCACCACCAAAACGCCGATGAGTCCAGCTTGGCCGCCGGCTGCCCCGGCGTTGTGTTTGCCGGACAAGTAGCGGTAATGCGCAACGTCGTCCCACGCCACGCTCGATGAACTCAACCGACGATGCTGGGTCATCCCGGCCGGGGAAATTTCCAACGCGATTCGTTTGGCTGATTTGACCAACCACGCGGCGCCAGCAACGGTTGCAACGCCCAGCACCCCGGCCACGACTTTCGACGCTAAGCCGATCGCGGCAATGGGAAGCAACAAGATGATCGTAGTGACAACGATCGCGGTGGTTGCAGATTTTGGGCGAAAAACGTTAGGCGTGGCCGTGCCGTGCATACTGTTATTGTACAAGTGAATGTGGCCCCAAAGCGGCGGGTGGAGCGTCGGGGCGCATATTTGTCTTCAATTGCCGGCAACTGCCATTTGCCCTTGCTCCGCCGGCCGTTTTTGGCCAGATTCACCAACCCAATTTATGGCAACTCCGACCCCACCGCGGACTGCGCCTTCTGGCGCGAATGCACTAATCATCAAAGACGAAGAAGCGCTATTCGCGCAAATTTCAGCGCGGGTTGCCGCCGGTGACGACGACGAAGATGTGCGCCCGACGCTGGGCGCCAGTGACCTCGACGCCGATCTCATTTCCTTGCGCGATCAAATTGGCGAAGCCCGGCCCGAAGACTTGCCGCCGCTCATTGAGCAAATGACCCGGCTTGCGTCACTACGCAGTCGCCTTGGTACCGGGCGGCAGTTGCCAGTGGATTTGCAATCGCCGTACTTCGCTCATATGCGGCTCAAGGAGAACGGCAAAGTGCGCGATGTCATGGTGGGTAAGCGCGGATTTATCGACCGTGGTTCCAATGTGCAGATTGTTGACTGGCGCAACGCGCCGGTGTCGCGCATCTACTATCGCTACGAAGAAGGCGACGACTACGAAGAAGAAATGGCCGGCAAGCCAGTCGAAGGCGTGGTGCAAGCGCGCCGGAATATCTCGATCGCACGCGGTAATCTGCGGCGCATCGGTGCACCGCAAGGCACGTTTCTCAAAGATGCACGCGGCAATTGGGTTGAAGCGGTTGGCCAACTTGCGCCGGTGTTGCATGGCGGTATGGGCAAAGCTGCGCGGCCTGCGCCGAAGAGCGTTGCCAAGCCTGGTGAAAAAGGCCGCCTTGGCGTGCATCACGGCACCATCATGCGCGCCGACAAAGCCCTGCCTGAAATTGCGGCGTTGATCGACAAAGAGCAATTTGATCTGATTACTCAACCGGGCAGCGGGATTGTGGTGATTCAAGGCGGCGCTGGTTCGGGCAAAACCACGGTGGCGCTGCATCGCGTGGCGTTCTTGAATTTTGAAGACCCGAAACGATTCAAGCCGCAACACATCTTGTTTGTGGTGCCGACTAATTCGTTGGTGCGGTATGTATCCGGCGTATTGCCTGCGCTCGGCGTCGCCGGCGTTCCGGTGGTGACCTACACCGGCTGGGCCCGCTCAACCCGGATTCGCTGCTTGCCCGAAGCCCCGATGAAGTATAATGAAGATCCGCCAGAAAACGTGTCGCGGATCAAAAAGCATCCGTTGATGCTTGGCATTTTGGTAGCAGCGGTTCAGCGCCAAGCCGCGCAGATTGCGGCTGAGCTATCGGAAGTTGCCGGCGCCGAAGCCGCGAATGCCATGAACGAATGGGGTCGGTTATCCAAGCGTGCGCTGTTGATGCGGTTGTCCGGCATCAATCAATGGGCCAAGAAAAATGAACTCGATAGTAACGTTCGGATTGCGATCGAAGGCTTAGTCAAGCGCTGGAAAAAGCGAGCCGACGACGTCGTTCAGGATTGGGCCGAGTTGATGACCGATCGCGCGGTGCTGATCGAAGGCTTTGTCAACAGTGATGTTACCCATCGCGACATCGACGCGACCATCGCATGGGTCAAGCGTCAGCTGGCTCGGCCGGTCGCCGCACGCGACGATGAAGGACAAACCATTTTGTCGTCAGACGGTACCCCGTTGGCGGCCGATGATACCGATCCCGGCGGTCGGTTCGACGACGAAGATGACCCGATTTTAATCCGCCTAATTCAGCTCAAACGCGGGGGCATTTTTACGCCAAACGGCGACGAGCTGTTGTACGAGCACGTGGCCATTGACGAAGCTCAAGATCGTTCGGCATTAGAAGTAAAAGTGTTAATTGAGGCGGTCCGAGATCCGGACAATGATCCGAACAAACGTTCGGTCACCATTGCTGGCGACACCGCGCAACGCTTGGTATTCGATAACAACTTCTCGGGTTGGGGCGATCTACTGACCCAAACCGGACAACCTGCAATCGTTCGGCCATTGAAATTGTCGTATCGCTCAACCGCTGAAGTCATGATGTTGGCACGTGAGATTTTAGGGCCAGAATTGGCTCCGGATGAACCGTTGGCCGCGCGGCCAGGCGAACCGGTGGAGTTGCACGAGTTCGGTGATATCGGCGAAGCCGTGGCTTTTTTGGGCGATGCGCTGCGCACGCTAATGGCCCGTGAGCCGACGGCGTCTTGCTGTGTAATCTCGCGGCATCCTGAACAGGCCGACCAATACTATGAGGGCCTGCGCCGCGCCGAAGTGCCAGCCTTGCGGCGGATTCGTCGCGATGAATTCAACTTTCAACCCGGGGTCGATATCACCGATATCACGCAGGTCAAAGGTTTAGAGTTCGACTACGTGGTGATGGTTGACGTCAACAAGTCGTCGTACCCTGATGTGTCCTGGGCTCGCCATCTGTTGCATATTGGTGTCACGCGGGCCGCGCACCAGTTGTGGATGGTTTCGACCCAAGAGCCAAGTGTGCTGGTGCCGAGAGCGCTGCTTGATGGCGGCCGCATGCTCCTCGAGTAATAGGAATCGGCTGCGGTGCCGATCTGCGGCGTTGCGGCTGCGCTTCCGCTCCTCACGCACAGGCAGTGCGCTGCGGTCCTCGGCGCGCGAGTCGCTACTTGCGCCGCACCGGCGTTGGCTCCGCGCTGCGGGTCCTCACGCACAGGCAGCGCGCTGCGGTCCTCGCTTGTCGCCGCCTTGGTGCAACGCAACTATCGACTCGCGCCGGTGAACGCGCGCTCGATTCTCTTACTCGGGCCTCGGACGACGGCGCTCCGACGACGATCTCGAACCTCCGCGTTCGCTGGGTAGCGGGGCAACCCGTTGCGCATACTTCGATCGTGGTCGTCGGAGTTTCGCGGTCAGCGCGCCGAGTGCGTTCTAACGCTGCGTTGAAAAGCGTAAGCGTTTCGATCGCTGATGCTTACTTAATCGGTATCGGTACTAGGCGTCTTTTTTCGACATCCAAGGATAGCCCAGGCGGACGCCTTCACCCGTGAGCACCACCGTGCCGCAGCCGCCTAAAACTAACCAGGCTGTACCCAGAAACTCCGCTGTAAGCTTTTTCGATAATTGCACATGTGCGTGCCTCCGCCGGCACGCTAACTCAGCCCCGTGGGCCGACCAGCTGGCGATGGGGTAGCACTATGGTAGTGGGTGAGGCCCGCGGCGGCAATGCTCGTCGAGAGATCGGGGCCGGCGCTGGCCGAGGTGCCGCGCTCAGTTGAACGAGTAGTTCAAGGTAAATGCGCCTGCGGCGGCATTGTAACCGTCGACGATCAACCAGTACAAGCCACTGGTGTTGACGGTGATATCCGGCAAGTTGGACTGCAACGCGCCGGTGCAGCCGCCATCATCGGCGCAGGCCACGTCGGCGGTGGATGCGTTGCCTTTACGGAGTGAGAGGATGGAGTCATAGGTGGTGCCGGTACAGGTGTCGGCACTGACGACGGTGGTGACGGCCGGGCAGGCCATGAAGTAGTAGCCTTGATCGGGGCCAGTTGCGATGGATTGGCAGCTAGCGGTCGCTGATTGATTGGTCAGGCCCGTGGTGTCGCCGGTGACTGACCCCGTGGTTGGGGTGATCGCTGTACCGGTGCGGCCGCCACGCACGAAGGTCAGCACACTTGCGCCGAGAGTTTGAAAGCTGCTGTATTGGTCAACGACCAAACAGTACGAGCCCGCTGCAAGCTGAACTGCGCCTTGGGTTTGCCGATCGGCACATGAATCATCGGCGCAGGTTTGCCGCGCACCGACCGCCGTACACGCGCCAGCGTAGATCCGCACCACGGAATCGAAGTTGGCGCCGAAGGTTTCGAAGTACACGACCTCGGTGGCTGGCAGGGTAAATTTGTAAAACACATCACGCCCACCCGTGGTGCCGCAAAACAACCCAGTGTCATTTTGATCATCGCGCGCCGCGGTTAGGTCAACAGTAAATGTGCCACCAGCCGAAATGTCGAGGGCACCGCTAGCTGCGTCATTGGTTGGACAACTGACATCGGCACCGTCGCAGTCTTGGTCAATACCGTCGGCGCAGGTTTCCGGGCTTGGCGTGCCAGCGACTGCGTTGCACTGCGTGCCGGTGCCGCCACCGTTGCAAACTTTTTGGCCAGCGCGATTGCAAGCACCGACGCCGGTGTTGCAGCTAGCGCCAACATCATAGCCATCATCAATGCCACCGACGCAATCGTCATCGAGGCCGTTGCACATCTCAATGGAGTCGCCGGTGACGTCGCCGCAAACCGCAGCGCCCATACCGTCGCACAGGATCGTGCTTTCTTTGCAGGAGTCGCTGTCGCCGCCGTCGCACTGGCCGCCAACGTCGAAGCCTTCGTCAGTGTTGGTGTCGCAATCGTCGTCGAGCGCATTGCAGGTTTCAATTGAATCACTGGTAACGTCGCTGCATACCGTGCCGCCTGCCGCGTCACAAATGACCATGCCTTCGTTGCAACCGTCACTATCGGCACCGTCACATAGGACACCCAGCATGAAACCTTCGTCAGTTTTGCTATCGCAGTCGTTGTCGATGGTGTCGCATTTCTCGGCGGTCATGTCGCCGGCCTTGGCGTCGCACTCCACGCCCGAGCCATCGGCCTTACATGCAATGTTGCCGGTTACGGCACAGGCTCCCACGCCAGCCGAACAACTCTCGCCCAACGTCATAAAATCTTCATCGCTCTTGGCGTCGCAATCATCGTCGCGGCCGTTGCACTGTTCGACGTTGGGTACACACGCGTCAGGTTGAAACGCGTCAATGGCGGCATCTATCGGCTTGGCATCGGCACCAATATTGTTCTCACCCTGGGCGCATGCACCCATCACCGCGCCAAATGCGGTCAACAAAACCAGCCCCGCGCCATATCTCCAAAAGAGTGCCAACATCGGCGCATCCTACGGATCCAACGACGGCGAATCAACAGTTGATTCAAGTCGTGCTACATGTTGAGGCATGTCAGGACCCACGTTGCCCGTACTCGGCCAGCCGGCACGCTCGGCTGCCGTTGTCGATGCCTCGACCGTCGCCTCTGAAATGTCAGTCGAAGAGCTCGAGCAGCAGATTCGAACGCTAAAAAAAGACCGCAATGCGGTGATCTTGGCGCACTACTATCAAGAGTCAGAGCTGCAGGATATAGCTGATTTTGTTGGCGATTCCTTGCAGTTGTCGCAAGCTGCCGCAAGCACTAAGGCCGACGTTATCGCGTTTTGCGGTGTCCATTTTATGGCCGAAACCGCCAAGATTTTGAACCCTGAAAAAATTGTAGTCGTCCCCGATTTGGACGCTGGTTGTTCGTTGGCCGATGGCTGCCCAGCCCCGGTTTTTGCCAAGTGGTTGGAGCAATATCCCGACCACACCGTGGTTAGCTACATCAATTGCTCTGCTGAAGTTAAGGCCCTGTCCGATGTGATCTGTACCTCTTCCAATGCCGTTAAAATCGTCAAGGCGTTGGAAGGGCAAAAAATTGTTTTTGCGCCCGACAAGCACCTGGCGGCGTTCGTGGCCAAGCAAGCCAATCGACCCGATCTGGTGGCGTGGCAAGGCACCTGCATTGTGCACGAAACGTTTTCGGAAAAGCGCTTGATTGAGCTAATGGTGAAACATCCCAACGCCGAAGTTATTGCGCATCCGGAATGTCACGACGGCATTTTGCGTCATGCCACGCATATCGCGTCGACCTCGGGCTTAATTGCCTATGCGCAAAACAGCCGCAGCCAAGCATTCATCGTGGCAACGGAAGCCGGCATTTTGCACAAGATGGCAGCAGCGGCGCCGGGTAAGTTATTAATTCCGGCACCGCCCGAAGATGAAAGTTGCTCGTGCAACGAGTGCCCCTTCATGCGCAAAAATACGTTGGAAAAATTGTACCTAGCGTTGCGCGACCTTGGGCCTCAAGTTGATGTGCCGGAAGCGGTGCGGGTGCGGGCGTATCGGCCGATCGCGCGTATGTTGCAAATGAGCGTGTAGTGAGGCGTTGGACGGCGCTGTGCGCCAGCGTGCTAGTTGCTTGCTCGGTAAAATCGACGCCCGGCGTAGGCAACGTTGCCGGCTCGGGTGCATCGTCGGTACCGTCGCGGGCAGGCGATGAGGTTGCTATCGCCGATGCCGCGACGAGGTTGCCGCTACTGCACCGACAGCAACAGCTCATCACCGCCGTCACCGCAGATTGGCAGTCGGCCGAAGCGACGTTGCAATTGTGGCACCGCGATGCCGCAGGTCACTGGCAGCCCGACGATGCGGCATGGTCGGGCGTCATTGGAAAAAACGGCGCAGCGTGGGGTATTGGGCTGCATGGCAACGGGCCGCCCGTGATGCCGCCGGGCGTCGGAGGGACTGGCCCGGGAGTGGAGCGAACGAGCGCACGCTCGGAGCGGGGCCCGATCAAAGCTGAAGGCGACCAGCGCAGCCCGGCCGGTGCGTTTGAACTTGGTGGTGCGTTTGGTTACGCCGAGGGTGAGCGGTCGAAACTGCCGTACGCTGCGGTGGGGCCAACGTGGCGCTGTGTCGACGACAGTGCATCGGTGCATTACAACCGCGTGTTCGATAGCAAGGGTGTCGCGGTCGATTGGCAATCGGCTGAACTCATGCGACGCAAGGATGCGCTGTACACTTTGGTCATCGAAACCAAGCATAATGCCGGCGCCCAGGCCGGCGCTGGCAGTTGCATATTTCTGCATGTATGGCGTGATGCGCAATCGCCCACCGTAGGCTGTACCGCCATGCCGCAAGCGCGCTTGCGTTGGTTACTCGGTAATGTAGATCCGGTGCAGCGTCCAGCGTTCGTGCTGTTACCACGTTCGGTGTATGGCGAATTGGCCGCAAGTTGGGATTTGCCGACCGCTCGGTTCGACTGAAGTTGGTTTGCGGGAATAGTGGAGTGGCTTGGTCGCCGTGCCGAAAAAGCGGTCTATACTGTGCAAACATGGCCGTTACTTCGTTGCCGTCCGACCTCCGTGCTGAGGCTGCTTTTGATCGAGAGGCAGTGGCGCGTTTACACGCGGCAGTTGCCAGCGTTGTGCGCGGCAAGCCCGACGCAATTCGAGCCGCATTGATCGCGTTATTGGCGCGCGGCCATTTGTTAATCGAAGACATCCCAGGCGTTGGCAAAACCACGTTGGCGCGTTCGCTTGCGGCGGCGGTGGGTGGCGCGTTTCGACGCATTCAGTTCACCAGTGACTTATTGCCGTCCGACATTGTTGGGGTTTCAATCTACGATCAATCAGGCCGCGTGTTTGAGTTCAAAAAAGGACCGCTGTTCGCAAATATTGTGTTGGCCGATGAAATCAATCGCACCACGCCGCGCACCCAATCGGCGTTGCTTGAAGCGATGAGCGAAGGTGCGGTTTCCGTCGACGATACCACGCATGCGTTGGACCAGCCGTTCATGGTGTTGGCCACACAAAATCCAAGTGAGCAGTATGGGACCTATCCGCTGCCTGAGTCGCAGATGGATCGGTTCTTGTTGCGGGTTTCCATCGGCTATCCCGCCGTGAGCATCGAGCGCGATTTGCTGCGTGAGCGGGGCGGCGGCGATCCAGTTGCGGCGCTGCGGCCGGTGGTCAGCCTGGCCCAAATCCGCGAGTTACAAGCGGCGGTCGAACAAGTGGCAGTTAATGATGCGTTAGTTGATTACGCGATGGCGGTTGTCACCGAAACGCGGGCGCATCGCGGTATTGCCGTCGGTGTATCAACTCGTGGCGCGTTGGCTTGGTATCGCGCCGCGCAAGCTGCAGCCGTTATCGACGGCCGTGATTTTTGTGTGCCCGATGACTTCAAGCACTTGGCGGTGGCCGCGTTAGCGCATCGGGTGGTGTTGGCTGGCAATCTTGATTCGGCTGGCAAACAGCGGCTCGAAGGCGAGCGCATCATCGGCGAAATTATTGGCCGCGTTGTAGTGCCAACCTAGCCGATGCGGAGGCGGTTATAACAACTCCCGCGACATCGCTTGCGCCGCAGGTTCCGGCCGCGTCGTCGATACTTGCGCGCCTACGCCAGCGTTGGTTCATTCGGCCCAAACGGCGCTTGAGTTTTACCCGTGAGGGCCGCGTTGCGGTCGTAATGGCAGTTGCCGTCGGCGTGGCCGCGATGAACACTGGCAATAATCTTTTGTACCTGTTGTTGGGGTGGGTGCTTTCGTTCATTGTTGCGTCGGGCGTGTTGTCCGAAATGACATTGCGCGGGCTCGCTGTGACGCGCGTGTTTCCAACGGTGGTGGTGGCTGGCGAGCCATTTTTGCTCGAACTCACCATCACCAATCAAAAGCCCAAGCGGGCCTCGTATTCGATTGAAGTCGAGGACCTCGTTGCTGGCGCGCCGGTTGACAAGCGCTGCTATTTTTTGAAAATCCCCGCTGGCAAAAACCAACGCACGGCGTATCGCCACACCATTGCGCAGCGCGGTTTGTATCGTATCGAAGGCGTCCGCCTGGCGACTAAGTTTCCCTTCGCGTTGTTTCGCAAATCGCGGGATCTCGAAGCGGTTAGTGAAGTGATGGTGTACCCACCGCGGGTGATGGTGCGCCGGCCTAGCCCCAGTGCGGCGGTGCGTGGCGATGTGCATAGCAGCAAGTTGGGTCGCAATGGCGAGTTTTTTGGTTTGCGCGAACATCGCATCGGCGACGATCGCCGGGCTGTGCATTGGCGATCGAGCGCCCGCAGTGGGCGGTTGTTGGTCCGTGAATTTGAAGATGAAACGGCGCGCCGAATTGTCTTGGTGTTAGATAACGGCCTTCCCGAAACCGTGCGATTGGCCGCGGCCGATCTGGCGTTGACGCCGGCTGAACAAACCCAATGTTTTGCGCTGGAGCGGGCCGTCGCTACCGTGCACAGTTTGGCTGCGAGCTACATTGAGGGCAATTGGAGTGTAGAATTGATTGCGCGTGGTTGCCACGTGCCGGCCGGGCAAGGACGCGCGCATGCTGCCAAGCTCGCACGGGCCTTAGCCGTGCTGCCTGCGGTTGCTCTCGACGCGCCGTTTACCGTCGCAGTGCCGAATCGTAGTGATAGTGTTTTGGTGGTACCGGCCGGCGTGGCAAACTTGCATCGGCCGTTTGCCAGCACGGTGATCGAGGCGTAAATGCGCTTTGGGTTTGCACATAAATTGGCGACCTACGGCATGGTCGGGTTTGCCTTGCTTGCCATGACAACCGGTGGTGGTGTGTCGCCGATTTTTGTGGTGTTGGGACTCGGCGGCCTCGCTGCCTCGTGGTTTGTCGAGCCGCGTGGTCCAGCTGGCAAACTGGCGCTGCTGTGGTCAGTTGCTTCGTTGTTATTTCTGGCGTACTCGGTGGTAACCGCGTTAGCCACTGGCGATTTTCTAGGCGTCGGCGCGGAATTTCTCATTTGGTTGATGGTGGCCAAAGCGTGCAATCGCCGTGCGCTCGCCGACTGGCAGCAATTGTACTTGCTTGCGTTCTTGATGCTGGTGGCAGGCTCGGTCCTTAACGCCGATATCCTGTATGGCTTGTGTTTTTTGGGATTTGTTATTTTTTCGACCTGGGCTTTGATCCTGTTTCATTTGCGTCGCGAAATTGAAAGCAACGTGCTGATCAAACATGCGACGAGCGCCAGCCCCAAGGCAGGCAGCAAGGCCGAGGCGCAACGCGCTGCGGCCGTCGGTCAATCGACGCAAATCGATCGAATTTTGAATTCGCGACGAATTATTGAGACCCGATTTCTGCTTGGTACGGGTGCGGTTTCACTCACGGTTTTCATCGGTGCCGCAATCGCGTTTTTTGCGATGCCTCGGGTCGGCACTGGTTTTTTTGGCAAGGGCCAAACCGGCCGTTCGATGGCTGGGTTTTCCGACGGTGTGCAGCTCGGCGGGCATGGAGTCATTAAAGACGACCCAACAGTGGTTATGCGGGTAGAGCTCGCCGCGCAATATGGCAGCCCTGCTGCGGCGCCGGTGCACTGGCGTGGTGTTGCATTTGATCGCTACAAAAAAGGTGAATGGCGGCGCACGCCAACCTCGCCGTTGACGAAATCAACCTATGAGAACGACGGCAAGGTGCAGCGTCGCACGATGTTATATGATGGCCCAGCGCTAGATACCGACGCCATCGCGGCGCTGCAAGGCAACGCAGTGAAGCAAACGGTGTATTTGGATCCGTTGGATTCGTCGGTGTTGTTTGCCGGTTCGATGCCGCGTGTCATTACGTGGCAAGGTGGCTCGCGTCGTTGGGAAAGTTCGCAAGAGCATAATGATGAGATTCGCCTGAATCATGGCTCGACGATTGCGTACACGGTTTGGTCGACGCTGGATCCGCCGCCGGCCGAGCAATTGCGCGCGGCCCCGACCGGGCCATTACCGGCGGGTTATGACGTGTATTTACAGTTGCCACCCGAAATTACCGCCCGGACCCTCGCGCTGGCCCGTGAGATCACTGCAGGTGCTTCAAACAACTACGATAGAGCCCAAGCGATTGTCGACTGGCTCGGCGCGAATACGACGTACACGCGCGAGCAGGCCGAACCTGGTCGGCAGGAGGCCGTCGATTTCTTTCTATTCACCCGAAAAAAAGGCCATTGCGAATATTTTGCGACGGCATTTAGCATCTTGGCCCGCGCGGCCGGCATTCCGGTGCGCAACGTCAACGGCTTTTTGGGCGGGGAGTGGAACGGCTTTGATAACTATTTGGCCGTGCGCGCTGGTGATGCACATTCGTGGGCCGAAGTGTATTTCCCGACGATGGGTTGGGTGACGTTTGACGCTACGCCGGCCGGTGCGGGCGAAGAACTTGGGCGTGGCGGTGGCGGCCTGCGGGCGCGGCTGCGGCGATTTTTTGATACGTTAAAATTCCAATGGACCAAGTGGGTCATCGACTATGACCTCGGTTCGCAACTAGCGTTGTTCCGCTCGGTTGGGCGCGGACTCAAGGATGCCGCCGCCAGCGTGTCGCAATTTTTCAAGCGAAGTGTGCGTACCGCCGGGCTACCGTTGTTGGCGGTGGTGATGCTGGTGGGCGCAGGCGTTGCGGCACGGCGTTGGTGGCGTCAGCGTCCGGGACGCGCGCCGGTACCGGGGCAGCCGCTGCGCCGTGCCCCGACGGCCCAGCAACATGAAGCCAGCCGGCTGTATGGCGATGTGCTGCGCTTGTTGGCACGCCACAATTTCCATCGGGCACCAGCGCAGACGCCCCGGGAATTTGCCGCGCAGGTTGCAACCTCAAGTCTGCCCGTCGCACCGGCGATCGTCGTACCGCTGCGTGAGCTTACCGAGTTGTACAACCGCGCGATGTGGAATCCGCGCGCGGCCGTCGAAGAATTAGCCGCGATGCAGCGCTTGGCTGACCAAATTCAAGTAACGACGCAACTGCCACGGTGAGCCTTGTGGCTGGTGTCGCGAATCCGCACGCCCGACTAATTTGAGCTAATCGTTTTTGTTGGATTCATTATCCGCTTCGCTGCGAGCCGGCGGCAAGGCGCGCGGCGGCAGCAGCTCGGGCTCGGTCTCAACGCTGCACGCCATGAAGATGGCCGCATCGAGTTTTTTGAAATCACGTTTCTTATACCAACTCAACGCGCGTTCGTTGTTCTCGGCGACTTCAAGCACCAAGTGGTTGAGGCCGTTTACGCGGGCCAGATGGTGTAATTGTTCGAGGACAAACGACCCCACGCCGCGGCCATTGTAGTTGGGATGCACCGCAAGTTCGTCGACAAATAGCGGTCGCATGTCGCGCTTTTCAAAGTAGCGAGGATTGATCCAATTGTCAGAGCCGGTGACTTCATACGAACACTCAGCGTAGGCCACGATGTCGCCGTCAACTTCAAAAATTAGTTGCTCGATGCCTTCTTCTTCGTAGATTTCTTCAAAGCGATGCTTCGAGCGCGGCCGCTGATATTCGACGGTTTCTGCATTAACGTCGCGAAAGCTGATCTTTAGAAATTCCCAGACCCGGTTGATGTCGCGCCGGTGAATCCGTTTGACTTTGATTTGTGGCGGATCAACCGGGCCACTGCCAGTCACAATTTTTTTGGACTTGGCACTGCGTCCGCGCGTGCTGGTGGCCCGCTTGGCCCGCGTGACCGGAGCTGCGGTTTTGCGTTTATTGCGAGGCGCAGCACCCATGGGCCAACACTATATCTGGTTCGGGGGGCGCTATGACCCGACTTGCGCCACCAACTGAGTTATCCGTGCAACAAATGCGGGGCGGTGGTGCCGATCAAACTCGGTCCAGGTTGCAAAGGTGGTTGGGTCAGTCACGCGATCGACGAAAATTTTTCCGAGTAAATGATCCACTTCGTGCTGGTAGGTCCCGGCTTTGAGGCCGTGTACTACCTCATCAATGGGCGTGCCATGGCGATCCCACGCTTGGACGCGAACGTGCAGGTGGCGCGACACCATGGCGCGTAAATTCGGCACGCTCAAGCAACCTTCGTTGTTGTCGTAGGTTTCGTCGCCGACCGGGGTTAGCACCGGGTTGACCAATACCGTGAGCGGAATCGGTGGCTTGTACGGGTAGCGCGGATTATTGCGAACTTCGATCGCGCAGATGGCGATGGGCTGGTAAACCTGAATCGCGGCCAGGCCTGCACCATCGGCGTCGTGCATGGTTTCAATCAAATCGTCGATAAATTGCTGCATCGCCGGTGCTGCTAATTCTTCGCGGGTAACTTGGCGCGCGACCTGGCGCAGGATGGGGTGCCCAATTTGTGCAATTTTACGAATCGCCATACCGCGACTGTAGCAGGAAAAGGTTAGGCCGATCGCGCATCGCCTGACGCCGATACCGCCGCGCTCGGTGCTGCCGCGGCTACCATCGCTGCTGTTGGTGCAGCGCTGCCAATCGCTTGTTCGATCGAGGTGAAGCCGGCGGTGCGCAGGCGGCGCACGAGCTGCTGGCTGATACGTTTGGCCCAGGCCGGACCGCCGTAGATCAAACCGGTATAGCCTTGGACTAAGGTTGCGCCAGCGGTGATGCGGGCCCATGCGTCATCGCCGGTTGCAATGCCACCGACGGAGATGATGCATAATGCAGTGCCGACGCGCGCGCGAATGCGCTGCAATACCGCCAACGATCGCGCTGCGACCGGGCGTCCTGAAATGCCGCCTGCGCCCAAGGCGGTGACATACGCTGCCGCCGTGCGTAAACCGTCGCGGCTAATCGTGGTGTTGGTTGCAATGATGCCATCAAGCCCAAGCTCGAGCGCGAGGTCGGCCACCGCGTCAACATCCGCGTCGTTGAGGTCGGGCGCAATTTTTACCAGCAGGGGCACGCGTCGCATTGGTGAGGCGCGGTCACATGCGTTGCGCACTTCGACCAGCAACGGGCGCAATTTATCGATCGCTTGCAGGTTGCGCAGCCCTGGCGTGTTGGGCGAACTAACGTTGACCACCAAGTAGTCTGCGTAGGGTGCAAGCAACTCGCTGCTGCTGCGATAATCGGCCAGGGCATCAGCTTCTTCGACGCGTTTGGTTTTGCCGATGTTGACGCCGACGACGCCGGGTGGGCGTGACACTAAGCGAGCCGCCGCCGCGCGGGCCCCATCGTTGTTGAAGCCCATGCGATTGAGCAAAGCGTGATCTTGGGTTAAGCGAAACAAGCGTGGTTTGGGGTTGCCGGTTTGGCCTTCGGCGGTAACGGTGCCAATTTCGATAAAACCAAACCCAAGGGTTTGCAGTGCTGCGATGCCTTTGGCGTCTTTGTCGAAACCGGCAGCCAGGCCAACTGGCGAAGGGAACGTTTGGCCGAGTGCGCGTACGGTGAGTTCCGGCGCGGAAAAGCAAAACAAAGCACGCAAGACACGGCGCATCCCAGGTGTTGCCGCCGCGGCACGCAGCAGTGCGAAAGAAATCCGATGCGTCGCTTCAGCGGGGACGTGGCGAAGTAACAGCCAATACAAAGCACGGTACACAGGGCGCAATCTACCTCAACTGCAACCGCTCACCCAAAGGTTGGGTCGGTTTTGTCGAATCGGCGGGGTGGTTACGTTACCGGCGCTTTACGTTGGTCGCGCGGTGCGTGGTTCGCGTAGGCGTTCGGCGTACCAATGTTCGAACTGGGTCGGTTCGATCGCCTCGCCGAGTGGCGGCGGCGGATCGATCTGAATGAACGCATTTTCGCGAATGCGCAACGCCGCGATGCGCGCGAGCGTGACATCAAGCTGTTGGCTGCCTTCACTGCGCGCGAGCGCAAGAATGGCTGCGTCCAATGCATGGTTCGCCACCACGTTGCTACCGTTGCTGCCTCGATACTCATGGGCTGCGAGGGCGGCTCGAAAGACTGCGCCGTCAGCACTGCGCAGCTCGTTGGTCAGCGCATCGAACTCGCTGTGTGCCAGCCGCGTGCGTGCTTGAAGTGCGGCATGGGTTTCAGCGGTGGTGGCTGGCGCCACGCGGGGGCCCAACGTGGTGCCCGCTGCGATTGCTTCGGAAGTTTCACGTACATCGTTAGCCCATGCACCCGTCAACGCGACACGGTTTGCTTGTTGCAGCAGAGTTGCGGCTTCATCGAAGCGTCGCTGGCCTGCGAGTGAACGGGCCAGTGCGATCGCTGCGAGTTGTCGCGTTTGATCGGTGGTGGCATGGCTTAGCAGCCGGCGGGCTTCGAGCTCACCAGCGGCAAATTCACCACTACGAGCTAGCGCGGTGGCATACACGGTAAGCAAGGTTTGATCGTTGCGCGCGCCGAGCTTGATTGCATGGCGGCTCGCATCGGCGGCGATGGTGTTTTGCTCAACCAGCAGCGCAAGTTGCGCGTAATCGATCCACTCAGCCAGCGTGTGAAAGCGGCGCGCAGCGAGCTGCATCACGGCAAAGCTTTCGACGGTGCGGCCGCAATCGAGCAACATCCGCGCAACCATCGCAGGTGCATCGTGGTGGGCTGGGCCCAACGCACGCAGCGCGTGGCGAGCGTGGCCGATTTGACAATAGGCCAAAGCCAAGCGTTGGCTGTGCGCGGCGCGCTCGGGCGCTTGCGCGCTGGCCCAACGCAGGGTTGGAATTGCACGTGCAAGCTCGTGGTTTTTGAGTAACTTGGTGCCCAACAACTCGGCTTGCTGCGCATCAAAAGGAATGTCCAGGTTGGCGGCGTTCCACGACGCTTCGAGGCGGGCCAGCAACATATTGCGATTGCTTGCGCTCAAGGATAGCGCGGCAACGCCGTGCGCGCATGGTTCGATGGCCTCGGCACCGCGGCCAAGATCTAACAAGCCCAGTCCTACCGCGAGCCAAGGTTCAGCTACGGCGGTCGGGTTGGCGATGGCAGCTGACCAATGAATATCAAGGTGAGTCGCTGCGGGCGCGGCCGCTAAGGCGCATTTCGACCACGCGGCGTAGCTACTCCCACCCTCGATGGCACGCGCTGCACGTTCGAATAACGTGGTTGCCGCTGAAAAATTTGACGCGTCGGCGCCCAGGTCCATGGCCAAGCGCAATTCCCAGCCTGCACGTTCATCACCGCGCAGCATGCGTCGCACCGTCGGCAATCCGATGGTGAGGTGGTCCAAGTAAGCGCCATGCTCGGCTTCGAGGTCGAGGCTGCGTTCGATGCGCAACAGCCAGGTATCAAAAAGCCATTCGGAGGTAGCGTGCAAACGCTCCATGAGTTGTAACAACGCACGAATGCTAAGGGCGTCGAGTTGGTAGCGCGCGCGCCGCACCAGTTGTAGTGCTTCGGTTGCGATATGGCGGTAGGCTCCACTTAGCGGCGTCGCTGGGCCCATACTCAAGGCCAAATAGTTGGCTATTCCGATGCCAAGACCCGCAAGTGCACCGGCGGCGTGGCCATCGCGATCTTTGACTAGCGGGACAATGACGTTCCACCATTCTTGCGCTAGCGCATCGGCAGACTTCAGCGATGCTTCCGCCGGCATGGCCAAGCGTGACAGCAGGGTCTCGGGGTTGGGCAGATGTGGAATCGCAGCGACAAACTCGGCAATCCAAGCAGGATCTAACTGCAACGGCGTACGTGGCCCGAGCGCTTTATCGACGATGGCAGCGTCGAGCCGTGGCACAAAGTCGGCAAGGTCACGCGCTGCTCGGCGCGCTAGATCAAGGGCTCCGGTATCGAGCCGCCGAGTGATTACGCGCTCCCATTCGGTGGCCGATTGACATGCGGCTAACCGCAATAATCGATTGATCTCCGCTTCAAATCGGCTGCCGTTGCGGCGCAATTGCACGATGTGCAGTTGTTCCATCGCATCGCTCAAATCACCTGCAATGATCATGGCCCGACAAGCGGCAAGGCGAGCGCGGCCATCGCCGAGCATTGCACCGTCGCTGCCGTGAAAATGCTGACTGGCAAGGCCGGCTTGGTCGTCAAGGCCCAATGTACTTAACGAACCAATCACCAGAGCAGCATCCGCCGCGTCGCCAACGCTCGCACGGAAAATTGCTTGCACTGCCCGGCCTGGGTCGCCTCGGTAATACGCGTCCCAGGCATAGGCGCGCGCCAATAAACCAGCGTCGGTTTTCCAATGCTCAACCCGCTTGAAAGCCCAGCCAAAGGTTTGTGCGGTTGCCGGATCTAACGCAATGATGCCCAGCGCTTCGTCGGCAAGTTCGATGGCCTCGACGATTCGGCCAATGTCAAAATAGGTGAAGGCAAGCAGCAGCGATGCATGGTGCTTGACATCAGCGTCACCTGCACCGTTGTCGCCGCGCTCGATCAATTCGCGGCAGCGAAATAACGCTTCGGCCAACGCTTGGGCTGGTCGGCCTTGTTGCCGTACCCGACGCACACAATCGAGTTGGGCAACGCCGAATTGCGGCAAGGCTACGGTGGCGCGATCGGCCCAGCGGTAACTTTCTTCGCGCCGATGCTGGTCGACCAGCACCACCGAATAATTGTGGCACGCATACGGATTTGACGGAGCCAAGCTGGCGGCGACACCTTGATGGAAAACCGCCAGCTTTTGCCCGTAACTATCGACGCCAAATTCTTCGCCCCATAACGAAATACGTGGCTTGGCGTACATCGGAGCGTCGGCGATGACGTCGAGGATCGCGCGTCGGTCGCCGCCGTGGCTGGCTTCCGAAATATAGAGGTTGCGCCGCGCCACTGGATGGTTGGGCACCAGGTGCAAGATCTGGCGGTCAATCGCAACGGCAGCCGACGGCATTAACGTGGTCAGCACGCGCAGAAAACCGACTTCGAGCGGGCCGCGCGTCGACAACCAGTCTTTGTGCATCGACGTTGGGTCACTGGCCAGCGCTTGTTGCACTGCCGTGAGCCGGCGTGCGGTATCGATTAAATCTTCGAGAGAAAAAGCCGTCAAGTCAGGAACCAATGGCAGGCGCGAGGCAGCCAACCACTGGTTCAACGTGAGGGTCATTGCCGCGGACAATTCGCTGCTCGGTTGCGACCAGTTTTCGTCACGGCCATCGGGCCAAAGGCAATGCAGGGTCAGCGCTGCGTCACCCGGCAGGTCTAGTTCAAACCACAGCACGTGATGGCGCCGCGCGATTCGGAAATACCAGTCAACACCGTCGGCCATTTGCGGATGGGTGATGTCGAGTAAGGCGCCCGTGTCATCGACCAGTTTTTCATCGTCGAAGTCACTGAGTGTCACGATTCGATGGCCAACAAAATGATCAAAAACTACCGCGGCCAACAGCCGTGCGGCCATTTCGCGCACCGCACTGTCACCTGCACGCCCGAGCGCACTTGCCAAGAAAACAGCACGGTGAGGGTAGGGCAACGGAGCCATGCGGTAGCAGAGTAACGCGGCCGCACTGCATCGTCATGATTGGCTGGGTAATTTGTTGTTAACTCGACGCGTCAGTAGCTGCCATAAGTTGTGAGCAGTCAAGCGGTGGTGCGGGCGTGGTTTTAGTTGCATTTGTAGGCGCGCTAGCTTTACGTTCGCGCGATGAAAAGCCTATTTTTCGCTGTTGCCCTCGCTATTGGGTTGGCTGCCTGCGGCGGCAACGATGAGCCCAAAACCCCAGATGCCCCGATTCTGCTTGCAGACGCGCCCAAAGCCGATGCACCCCCAGCTGCTACCAACATCCTTGGCCAACGCTGCGGTCAAACCGCTGGTGCGTGTCCTGCTGGCAATACCTGTGCAC
>JAGPDK010000622.1 GCA_018057605.1 Kofleriaceae bacterium
CCGATGCGTCGCTCATAGCCAATGCTGTAGAATAGCGTGCGACCTAGACCTTCAACAACGATCGCATGGCGCCGGTTGCCCGGTACTTCGGCGATTGCAAGTGTTGAGCGCCCGATCAGTACAGCGGCCAACACCCCGGCTAAGGCCGCGACAGTTTTTCGATGGGTCACGATAGCTGCAACATACATCAGCGTTGTGAACTGTTGCAAAATCGCAGTGCCTGCCGGCGCAGCGCGTGCCGACCAGGGCCGCGGGCACTTGCTTGCCCGACGTTAACGTAAGGCCGGCCGCGGTGGCCGCAGCGTGAGTGTCATCACGACCAGCGTAGCGACGGTCAGGGCCAACCCGGCCAGGGTAGGCTGGCCGCTGCGTACCGCTGCAGCAACGCCCGGTACCAGGATGAACATGCCCCACCACGTCGCCTGCCAAGCGGCGTGTGCAGCGCGAAAGGTCGGTAGGTTGAGTCCCAAGGTTTGTTCGAGTCGGGGCAGTGCAGTTGGCGGACTCGCCAAGCGGCGGGCCAGCAACATGGCGTAGGCGACGGCAACCACTACCATTGTTACAAACCAAGAAAGATCGGCGCGTGGCCAGATGGCCAAGCTGGCGTAGCCAACGAATAGCAGCGCACCGACGACGCTGGCCATCGGGAATCGGCGGCTCATCAAGCGTGATTGTTTATCGAGCACCAAGGCGCTGGCGCTGGGTAACAAACGCGCTACCAGCCGGTGCAAAGGCGCGGCCGGTAAAATTTGCAGGGTCGCAAGTTGCTGTCGATCGAGCGTGGTCACATCGCGCAGAATTGCTGGCATGTGCGTGGCCCATCGTTGCCGCGCAACAACGCAGCTGCCAAGCCCGGCAATCGTGAGCGCTACGGCAACGTGCATCCACTGCAATTCGCTTGAGCCACCGTGCAAACTGCCGGCGCTGCCAACCACTGCGACGATCGCAAGCGCAGCAACAAAACCGGGCAAGCCCCCGAGCAGTGCGGTTGGCGGGGCCGCTGGTGCGCTGCCCGCAAGCAATTGCCGGGCGCGGTCATGAATGACCAACGCGCCGGCACCAACGCAGGCGGCTGGGCCAGCGCCGGCCGCGAGCACCACCAAGCTGGCGGCGATCGCGAGATAAGGTAACGTCGCTTCCGCATCGGTGCGCAACATCGGCATGGCGCCGCACAGCAGCGTCAGGGCTAGGCGCGCGGCGTCATAGCTGCTGCGCCGCAAGCCGGAATCAAACAACACCTGGCCAGCGATCGGCAACCGCGCCAGCAGCGTGGCATCGCTGCGCCAAAAAAAATGACTTGGAGCGCGCAAAAATGCCAAGGCAAAACCCGCGACTGCGAACACCAGCCAGCGAGTGGCCGGATCGCCGTGGTCAACCCCGTGTTGGATCCATGCAGCCAACGCTGCGCCGGTGCCGATGGTCCACAGCCAACTGCGCGAGTGGCTGCGGCGCACGCCGCGTTGCTCCCAGCTATGAAATTCGCGACTGGTCATCAGCATGAACTCGACCCGTCGACCATTAGGTTGGCCCTTCGTCGGCAATTCGCTCGATGTACAAATCTTCGAGAGCGGTCGGGCCGCGTTTGGCCAGCGCCGCAAGTTGGTCGCCGCGCATGTCTTCGATCAGACAGCCTTTGTTCATGAGCATGACCCGATCACAGCGCCGTTCGGCACTGCCCAACAGATGCGTCGACATCAACACGGCGGCGCCGCGTGTGGTGGCCGCGGTTAAGGCGGCAAGTGCGTGGCGGGTGGCGTGGGGGTCGAGACCGTTGAGGGTTTCGTCGAGCAAGATGACCCGGGTGTTGGCAACCAGTGCGGCTGCGAGGCCAACCCGCTGCCGCATGCCAAAGGACAATTCGCGACACGGTCGGTTCGCGATGGCGCTAAGGCCAAGTTGCGCCAGCACGGACGCAGCCTCGGCAATATCGCCGCCGCGCGCCTTGGCGACAAATCCAACATGTTCTTCGACGGTAAAAAACTCATAAAGCGCAGGCGGTTGATCGGCAAAGCCAACCTGGGCCTTGGCCGCATCGTCGACCACGGGCTTGCCTGCGATGGAGATCGTGCCTGAGGTTGGGCTGATGGCGCCTGACATCGCCGACAGGGTGGTGCTCTTGCCAGCGCCGTTTGGCCCCAGCAGCAGCACCAGTTCACCGGCATGCAATTCGAAAGAGACGCCGTCGACGGCATTGCGACGGCCATAACGCACCGTGAGATTGCTTACCTGGACGATCATATGTGGCCGCCGCAATATACAGCCCTCCGCTGCAAACGGCTACGGTTTAGGCCCGCTGTAGATGATGCGATACATTGCGTTGCGCACCTGGTGTGCAGGCGCGTGTACGGTGATGACAAATTCCGGATCGGTGCCGGTCGTTTTAGCTTGATTGATAATGTCGATCAAACCAGGGACCTGCCCGCTGATCATTGATTTCAATTTCGTTGTCAATTTTCACATCTTGGGAATTTCGGACGTGACGGAGGTGTTGCCCCGCCATGACGCCTTCAGCTGATGCAGCTCTACCCAGGCGGGGCCGGCAGCGCAGCCACGTGGACGGTCATGTGAACGGTCGGCTCACAGAGGCTCCGGAGGGAGCGAGGTGGCGCTCGAACGAAGGCACTGCAGTTGGCCGCGCGGCCGCGGAAGTTGGTGCTCGCGCGCAGCCTGATGCGCCGCCGTCGCGTCGCGGGTGGATTGGGTAGATGATAGCGAAGCTTGGCATCGCGCGTAGTGAGCGATCGGCTTGTGGCAGGTGGTGAATGCTGGACTTGAATTGGCGATAGTAGTCGCTGCGGATGCGATGATTGGGATCGGGGCCTTAGTAGCAAGCATGGTTGCATGTCCGGTTTTCGGACTAGTGTTTCTTGCGGAAACATGAAGCTATCTTTCGATTTAGATCGACATGATTTTTTAGCTAAAAATGTTCACGCCAAGTATCAGCGCGCAAAGGGCTGGCGTAGCTCTGCCATTTGCGCGGAGCGGACCAATAGACCGCGTTGGTGAATTTGTTTTGCTACATCGAGAGTTCGCAGCGCAGTGAGCGATTCACAGGGTCGAAAAAACAGGTGATATAAAGCTGCCGTGAAAAATGGGGCAGCGGTGAAAGTGGCCATCGACGTCGATGCGC
>JAGPDK010000149.1 GCA_018057605.1 Kofleriaceae bacterium
TGCCTACACAGGTTAACGCTGCGGCCCAAAAAACGTTGCGCAAACTAAGTCTCGATTCAAGCTCAGAATTAGGCGCATCGTTCAATAAGCTCGTTGCCTACTTTCGCTCGTTTGCCGCAAAAGACCGCCCCCCAAGCTCCGGCGACATCTATCGCGACTTGGTGGAAAGCCAAGCCGGCGTGTGTCGGCATCGTGCCTTTGCATTCATGATCACGGCGAACGCCTTGGGCATTCCAACCCGCTATGTCAGCAACGAAGCCCACGCGTTTGTTGAAGTGTGGTTTCCCGAACGCGGTTGGCAACGTATTGATCTCGGTGGCGCAGCTTTGCGGCTTGAAGTCGCCAACATGGAAAATAAGACCTTGCATCGACCACGCAGCGAAGATCCATTTTCGAAACCGCCCGCGTACAAAGAAAATTACACTCGGCTCAGCGGCGAAATCGCCGGCGTCAGCGAGCAGCAGCTCGAAGATAAACGGAAATCTCTCGACGAAGCGCCAGCCAGTGGCAGCTTCGGGGGGCGCGGCGGCGCGGGGGGTGCGGGTAGCGGCGCAGGCAAAGGCAGCAGCGGGCCAGCAACCGAAACCGCTACCGACCCTCAAGATCACATCACGCCAGATCAGGCTTCGCCAGCCGCCGTGCAAGACCCTGCAAAGCAATCGCCTCGGCTGCAAATCACAGTTGCCGACAACACCGTGTATCGAGGCGAAGTGCTCAACGTGGAAGGCACCATTGATGTTGCTGGGGCGCCCTTGGGCGATCGCATGATTGAAGTCTTCGTGTCACCGTCGGGTAGTCGCGGCAAAGATGCCGTGTCACTTGGCCGAGTCGTCTCAGACCGCAACGGCCGATTCAAAGCGCAACTGGCCATCCCTGCCTCGGTACAACTCCGTCGCCATGAAATTTTCGCTTCGAGCCCGCCGGATACAAAATTCAACGCAGCATTGTCGCGTTAACCGAAGCTAGCTGCCGAGGACGAACGGCGCGGTGACCAACGTTGCCGCACCCGTTGCCGTAAAGCGGGTCCGCCCGGCGGCTTTGGCTACACATGCCGGCAACCCGTGCGCTTGCAAATAGCGCGGCGCTTGCACCCGGTGCTTGCTCACGCGGCCGGTGCCGTCGACCAATAGCTTTACGGTAATCGTCGCTTGCAGATCGGTGCCGCTGGCAGCTTGCACGACGCATTCAAGAATTCCGGCGCTGCGCAACCCTGCATTAATTTCCCCGTCAGTAAGCGGCCGACCGTCATCGGCCTTGCCACCCATGTCGATCGATTTGGTCGGCAACCCAAAATCTCCGCCATGCCAAATCAGCCCCCGGTCGGCTGCGGTTAAAACCGGCGGCGCCGTCTCATCGGTTCCCTGATCTTCGTCAGGCGCGGCGGCACTTGTCGCGCCCTTGCTCTTGTGACGACCTGGGCGCTTCGCTGGCTTGGCGGGCCCGCCATCGCTGGGTGCCGTCGGTGCATCGACGGTAACTGCGACGTCTGGTGCCGTAGCGCGCCACGGCTGCTTGAGACCAAGGTACATTGCACCAGCACCAAGCGATGAACCGGCGATGAACGCAATGACAACCCGCACCCGCGAATATTATCACGCACGCTTGTCACCCGCACGGGGCACGGCAATTTCGCTTGCGGTGTTTTGCGCGTTCGTAACGGCAGGTGGCGTGGTGGCAACGCCGCTGGCAGGGTTAGCTGCGGCCGAACTAACGAGTGCCAGCGCGGTGGTGCTTGCGGTCATCGTCATGCTTGGTCAGCGCGACTGGCGCGACGGGTTATTCCTGCATCGCGCCCAACCACGTGCGTGGCTTGCGGCATCGTTGCTTGGGCTTTCCATGTGGTTGGTAAATCGGCGAATCACCATGTTCATCGCTCAACATGTTGCGCTCCCAACTGACCATCCAGCATTGGACGCGGTGGTGCTGGCCCCGCCGTTAGTAACAGCGCTGGTCTGCGTTGCGGTGCTGCCTGCAGTATGCGAGGAATTATGGTTTCGGGGGTTTTGGCTACGCAACTGCGTCAGTCGGTGGCCTCGGCTTGTCGCCGTGGTATTTGTCAGCGTTGGATTTTCCGCGTTCCACGTATCCTGGGCCCAGGCCAGCGCAACATTGGTCCTGGGAATTTTGTTGGGGCTGCTGACGTTGCAAAGCAAAAGTGTGGGCCCGGCGATGTGGGCCCATATGCTCAACAACACCATGGTGATTTTGGCATCGCGTCACGAACTGCCGTGGATTAGCAACAGCGTTGCGAATCATCCTACGCTCAGCACAGGCATTGCTTGCGGCGTCGCCCTGTGCGGAATAGTCCTGATGGCCTGGCCGCGATCGGCGGCGAACGCATAAACCCGCGACCAAAGACCTGCAACGCAGCGCGTTTTTGCTACAGTGGTAAGCGTGAGCGATATCAAGAAGATACTTTGGTATCTGCGGAAGATGCCGTTGGTGGCAAATCTGCCCGCGCCAGCGCTCACCCAGTGGGCAGGGAAAATTACCCTGCGTGAATCGCGACGCAAAGACGTATTCTATTTGCCTGGGGATCCAAGCGATTCGCTGTTTTTGGTCCACGGCGGTCGCATCAAAATTTCGAAAGTCACGCGTGACGGCAAGTCACTCACCCTCGCCTACTGCGGGCCTACCGAGATCTTCGGGGAAAACTGCCTGGCCGATGCCGCCCCGCGTGCCGAGATGGCCGAGACCGTCGATAACGCCATCGTTTCTGAATGTCCACGCCGCGACTTCGAAGATTTGTGTATTGCGTATCCCCAGCTTGCGCTCGGCATTACCCGCATCGTGGTGATGCGGCGCCGCGAACTCGAAGCAAAAATTGAGTCGCTGATTTTTCGCGATGTGGGAGCCAAGCTGGCCGAACTCCTGCTTACCCTGGCCGAACAATATGGCATTGAAGACTCGCGCGGCACGCTACTGTCACTGAAGATCACGCATCAAGAGATGGCAAACCTCGTCGGCGCGACCCGCGAGACCGTGTCGCTCACGTTATCGAATTTTAAGCGTCAAGGCATCATTGATACCGAAGGTCGACGCATGATCGTCGCTGACGTCGCCGCACTCAAAGCGTTGTACTAACCAGCATCGTTTTGACTAAGCGTCAAAGCTGCTGGCGGCCCCGCGCCCCGGCGTTCACTGGTGCGCTCCATGTGGGCCTCGATTATACAAGGGACGAGCCCGGCCCTTCTGCCGCCGACAAGTCGCCGGCATTCAACCCACCACGCGTGGCCTCGCGCGTATTTTATGGATCATGCATTGGCCGTTTCTGGTTAGTACATCGCATCCGACGTTCGAACAGTTTTTGGGCCGAGGCCAGTTCAGATGCGAACGCTGCGAGCGCGCACCATCCGTTGCGCCAGTTGCACCGCAGCGATCATCGACGTAGCGCGAGCTTTGCCCTGCCCTGCAATATCAAACGCCGTGCCGTGATCTGGCGAAGTCCGCACAATCGACAACCCGAGCGTTACATTGACCGCGTCGTCAAAGTCGATCAGCTTGACCGGAATGAGGCCTTGGTCGTGATACATGGCGATCACCGCATCGGCGGCACCGTCGAGAGCCATGCGAAACGCCGCGTCCGGCACCCATGGCCCCAACAATGTGCCGCTGACCTTAGCCGCGGCCATCGCCGGCGCAATAATCGTCTGCTCCTCAAGGCCTAATAGGCCGTGCTCCCCAGCATGAGGATTGAGGCCAACCACGGCAATCCGCGCCTTAGGCATGGCGAAGTCGCGCTGCATAGCCTGGTCGAGTAACTCGATCACGCGGGTAAGGCGATGCACGGTAAGCCGCTGGGGCACCTCGGCCAATGCGCAATGTACTGTTGCAAGCGCAACTTTGAGGCGCGGGCCCGCAAACATCATGACGCCATCCGATGCGCCGCAGCGGGCCACCAGAAATTCAGTGTGACCGGGAAACCCAAATCCTGCACGTTGAGTCCATAACTTCGACAATGGGGCGGTGACCAGCGCCGAGCACTCGCCGCGTAATACCGCAGCGGTAGCAGCTTCAAGGTACGCAACCGCCGCCGCCCCGGAGGCTTCGCTCGGCTGGCCCAAGCGCACCCGTTCACCTACGCAGTTCTGGCTCGGCCGGATTTCGATCGTGGGCATCGCACAACCCAACACATCTGCGGCCTGCTGCACTGGGCCGACATCACCAAACAGCACCATCGCTTGGCTCCAGCTCGGATTCGCAGCCAAGGCGGCAACCACAATTTCGGGCCCGATGCCAGCTGGGTCACCCAACGAGATTGCTAGCTTAGTCACGGATTGCGGCTGGTTCACAGGAATTGAATGCTAACACCGCCGCGGCGTCATATGCTGCAACTATGGCAATCAGACACCTCGCTGCGCGGCTTGCCGCAGTGCTTTTGATAGGCGCCTGCGGTGGCCCCGACGGCGCGTTGCAGCTTGCGCCGGTTGCGCCGGCGGTGGTTGCGGCCGGCGACAGTGATTCAGTGGGCCTGTATCCGGGTGAGTCGATGACGTTTTTGGTCAAACTCGCAGGTATCGAAGTTGGCGAAGCCGCGCTCGCGGTCGGCGAAATTGATGCCACCGTCGAACCCGCGCGCATTTCGGTGCATTCGCGGATCAACGCCAGTGGCGCAGCCGCGTTGGTAACCACGTTTGTCGACGACGCAACCACCACGATTGCCCTCGATACCGGTCGCCCCCTCACCTTGGCCACGGCGGTCGTGCAAGGCAAAAAAAGCTATATGGCCAGCGCGACGTTTTCGGTCACAGGCGCTGAAGTATTATATCAAAAACCCGAGGATATCGCGCCGCAACCGATTTCCTTCAACTTTCAAGGTCGCGCCGTGCACGATGCCCATTCAGCGATGGCTGATTTGCGGCACTGGCGGCCGCAGGTGGGCGAGCAACGGTCCGTGTTCATCATCGGTGGCCGACGGTTATGGCGGATCGACCTAACCGCGGCCGGCGCCGAAATTGTCGGCACCTCGGTAGGCAACCGCAAGAGCCAGCGGCTCAATGGTAAAGCGTTTCGTGCCCGACGCGACCTCAGTATTGACGCTGGACCTCCTGGCCGTACGTTTAGCGTTTGGATGTCTGACGATGGCGATCGCGTCCCGTTACGGGTAACTGCCGAAACTGAGCTCGGCCGCGTCGAAATTGAACTACAAGAATACAATCGGCCATAGCGGCCACAGCTCGATGTTCCCCCAAGTACCGCTGCATTCTTTTCACAAAAAACCACGCGCGAGATGCTCGCTACGCGCTCACCTGCTGGATGCGCTCCGCGCACCCGATCCCAACTGCCGATTCGCAGAGCTAACCGATTCGGACGGCTACGTTGACTCTTGCGAATCGGGGACAGGCGGCTTAGGCAGGGCACCGAGCTGGGTTACTTCACCGTCGGGGTCATCATCGATGTCACCGTCGGCGTGCCCATCGCCAGGCGTTGTTTTCGCGGCTTGTTCAGCTGCGACGGCAATATCGCGTTCCAGTTCAGTCGGTGCGCGTTTGATGGGCACCGTACCGCCAAGCGAAACTTCTTCGGTGACGAATTCATTCACCGCGTCGCTTGGTGGGTCGGTCACTTCACTCAGAACCGTGCCTGCCCGTGCATGATCACGCGACGCTTGCAGCGTCAGCAAATCGTCGAGCCGAGTCCGAAGCAGCTCAGCTAGCTCAGGATCTTCTAAACACAATTCAAAAAAATCGTCAGCGCGAAACGCAAGGGCACGCACCTCGCGGGTGACCACGGCCAACTCGGTGCGGGTCACCAACGGTGGATCTTCCGTCAGCATGGCCGAATAAACTAACGCGCCGCGGCCAAATACTTCACCGTCGCTAACGACGGTGCCCTCGAGCAATAGCCACGCCACGCGGTCGTTAAGCGCAAGTGCCGGTAGGCTATCGTGCTCCGCAAAATCACGCGAAATCGCAATCTTGGTCGCGCGCAGCCGCTGCTGCGGCGTGAGGTCGGACAACCACGGGCACGACGCGATGGCCGCAGCATCGGCGGAACGCATGGCCGCCGACGACGCACTTTCACCCGCTTCAAGTACCCGCACCACGACAGCGGTTGCATTGTCAGCCCCGCCGCGTTCCAGCGCAAGATCAACTAACTTTTGCGCGGCCCGCGCCGGTGAGGCTTGCAGGGTCAACACTTCGCCGATTTCCTTTTCGGGCAAATACTCACTGATGCCGTCCGAACACAGCAGAAATCGATCGCCGTCGGCAAGTGGCAACACGAAGGTCGAAACTCGACATTCGTCGCCGATGCCAAGGGCGTTGGTCAACATGCTGCGAAACCGAGCGCCATCGCCAGTCGTGTCGACGTCGATACCGGCCGCTAGCAACCGCGCTAAAAGTGTATGATCTTCGGTGACTTGCATCGCGATGCCGTCCCGCACCAAATACCCACGCGAGTCACCAGCATGGGCAAAAAATGCGTCACCACCAATGACCCGCACAGCCACAATCGTGGTTCCCATGCCCCTTTTCTGCAGATCGCGACGGGCTTCAGCGACGATGGCAAGGTGCGCGTCAGTCACCGCGGTTTGCAATGCACCCAGTACAGCGAGCCGCGATTCCGGGCTGGGCTTATGCAACCAAATCGAAATCATGTCCTCGACTGCATCGCTGCGCCAACGCGCACGCACTTCCTTGACGGCGATGGTACTCGCGACCTCGCCTGCGGCATGCCCGCCCATCCCATCGCAAACAATAAACACGCCAGCCTCAGCATCAATGAAATGGCTATCTTCATTGTGCTCACGCACTTTGCCCACATCGGTAACGGCGGCGGCGACTATGGCGGACACAGGGCTTGATGATGGCTGCGCGGACGCGCACGGTCAACTGTCGTGGGCGTTATATCCCCCAATCGTGGCTAGGTTTGGCATACGAATGCACGGCAAAGATCGGAACAGCCTGTTGCAAGTTGGCCAAGACGTGCAAGAATCGGGGTAGCCCGATGGAGGAGTTTCATTGTTCATTCTGCGGTAAGCAGCGCAAAGAAGTGCGAAAGCTAATTAGTGGCCCGCGTGTATTCATTTGCGATGAATGCGTAAAGCTCTGCAACGACATCCTGACGCAAGAAGAAGCGTCCGAGCGCCCCAAATATCCGCCGCCTCGGCAAATCGTCGACGAACTTGATCGTTATGTCGTTGGCCAAGATGAAGCCAAGCGCGCCATGGCAGTCGCGGTGTACAACCACTACAAGCGTATTGGAATGCGCGGTAAGGCCAGCGACGTCGAGTTGCAAAAAGGCAACATTTTGCTCATCGGGCCGACCGGCTCAGGCAAAACCCTGCTGGCCCAAACCCTGGCCAAAAAACTCGACGTCCCCTTTGCGATTGCTGATGCGACAACTCTTACCGAGGCCGGTTATGTCGGCGAAGATGTCGAAAGCGTTGTAAAAGCGCTATTTCGTGCTGCTGGAGGCGATGTCGAAAAGACTGCGCGCGGCATTATTTGCATCGACGAGATCGACAAAATTGCACGCAAAGGCGGTTCACCATCCGCGACGCGGGATGTCTCAGGCGAAGGTGTGCAACAAGCGCTGTTAAAAATCCTCGAGGGGAAAACCGCAACAATTACCCCAGATGGTGCGCGCAATCGGCCACAACAAGAGCTGATTCAAATCGACACCACTGACATTTTGTTTATTTGCTGCGGTGCCTTCAATGGGCTCGAAGACGTGGTGCGCCGGCGTACCGGCGTTCGCGGCATGGGCTTTGGCGCGGCAATGCGTACCGGCGAGGAAGATAAAGACACCCTGCGGCGCCAGGCCCGGGCCGAAGATCTCACCAAGTTTGGGATGATCCCGGAATTCATGGGCCGATTGCCGGTGATCGTATCGTGCGATGCCTTAGACGTTGACGCGCTAACTGAAGTGTTATGGAAGCCGAAAAACGCGTTGGTCAAACAATATCAACGGTTGTTTGAGATGGAAGGCGTCAAGCTCACCTTCCGCCCCGACGCACTTACCGCCATTGCCAAAGAAGCGGTACGTCGACAATCTGGCGCGCGTGGGCTACGGGCGATTCTCGAAGAAATTATGCTCGAAGTGATGTACGAAATTCCGTCTCTCACCGGGGTCAAGGAGTGCGTTGTTACCCGTGATGTCGTGGAAAACCGGGCGCGGCCTGAATTAGTCTTAGAATCGAAAGCAGCGTCGTAACGGTTTTGGGTTGGATTGTGGTTCTGCTAAGGTAGCGCATGCTTTCCGCACCTGAAACCGAACAACTTCGAACTCGGCTCACCAGCGAATTGCAGCGCCTTGCCGCCAACGCTTCGATCGCGTTGGGCTTCACCATGGATCGCGATCGCGAACGCATTGGCCGCGATTCAATGGATGAATCAGCTCAAGAAGAGATGTACTCAACCACCTTGCGCTTAGCGGACCGCGAAACTGGGTTAATCGCCAAAATCCAGGACGCTATCCGCCGACTCGACATGGGTGACATTGACGAGTGCGAGGAGTGTTCCGAGCACATCGGCTTCAAGCGCCTCATGGCCCGCCCCATGACAACGCTATGCTTTGACTGTAAATCGGCACGCGAGCAGGTTGAATCCGACGACTCGGCCGAAACCTAACCGCCGCCTGACGTCGACTACACCGGGGCACCCCAGCCGTGCCCAACGATCTCGCAACGCAAATTGCCCGGATTTTGCGCCAGTGCCCTTGGCTCTGCTATAGTTAGCGCCCGCGATGAAAGAACGATATTCCATCACTGAGCGCCTCGACCATGGCGGCATGGCGGAGGTATTTCGCGGCGTCTCCGAGTCGATTTCGGGGTTCAAGAAAAACGTAGCAATTAAGCGAGTCCTGCCGAATCTCACCAAGAACGAAAAGTTCGTGGCGATGTTTCTCGATGAAGCCAGGCTTTCGCTCAACCTCCAGCACGCAAACATTGTTCAAGTCTTCGATATTTCGAAGACACCGGACAACGCTTACTTCTTGGTGATGGAATTCGTCGATGGCTGCAACCTGAAAGCCATCATTGAACGGCAAAAGCAAAAAAATCGTCGGGTTGAAATCGGCCACGCGATTTACATAATGATCGAATGCTGCAAAGCGCTGCAATATGCGCACAGCTTAGAAAATCCTGATACCAACGAGCCTTTGGGCATTGTTCATCGCGATATTTCGCCGCCGAACATTTTGCTGTCGAAGAATGGCGAGATCAAGCTTGTCGACTTTGGCCTCGCCAAAGCCAACAGCCAAATTGAAACTACAGACCCAGGCGTTGTGAAAGGTAAATTTAGTTACCTCTCACCAGAAGCCGCGAGTGGCATTGATGTCGACCACCGCGCCGATATTTTTGCCGTTGGCATTCTACTCTGGGAGCTACTCGCTGGTCGTCGGCTATTCTTCGGCGAGACCGACTACCAGACAGTTGAGCTGGTGCGCCAAGCAAAGGTGCCGTCGCTGGCTGCGCACAATCCCGAAATTGAAGCCGAACTCGAAGACATTGTTCGTAAAGCGTTGGCCTGTGATCGCGAAGATCGATACTCCAGCGCCGCCGACCTCGCCGAAGCCTTAGCGCAGTATCAGTTTTCGCGCCGGATGAAAGTTACCGCGCGTGACATCTCCGCGTTGGTGAAAGACACCCAAGTTGAGATGATGCGCAAGCGTTCAGCCGAACCTAAGGATTCGCTGATCGATGCACTTATCCTCGACGAGATGGCCAAGGTCACATCGCTTGTCGACGAACATTCGGATTCCGGAACCAGCGAGGGTTCGCTAAGTTTAGATCCAAAATCGTTTATTGATACGTCGGCTTGGGCCAACGAAGTAGCGGCGCCTGCGCCAGGCCGCAAACGCAACACGCGTTCACCGGGGCGTAACCGTGCTCCAACTACGCCACCGCAACGTGCTTCCGCACCAGTTGCGCCGGGGGCCAATCCTGGCGATTTAGTTTCCCTCGAAGCAATGTTGGAACCTGAACGCACCGGGGTGTCGGCTCATTCGGGCGCCTCCCGCGCCATCGTACCGCTGATTATCATTGCGGTTCTGTTGGTTGTTGGGATCGCGCTGGTTGTGGCTTTCGTGCTGTAACGCAACTGGTCCCCCCGCCCCCATCTACCAGCATTCCGCGCCGGCTTGCCGCAGCTAACCAGGAACGGCCAATGAATGATCCAAGAAAATCGCGCGAGGCCACGCGTGGAGGGTTGACTGCCGGCGACTTGTCGTCGGCAGAAGGGACGGGCAAGTCCCTTGTACAATCGAGGCTAACCAGCGGCTTTGACGCTTTGTCAAAGCGATGCTGGTTAGCGATTCGACTTGGCTGCGGCTTTGAGCTCGATCAACTCTTGCGACAACGGGGCGATATCCGTAAGGCGCAGCACTGCGCGGTCGTATTCGGCTGGTTTTTTCGCAGCCAACGCGGCTTGGCCTAACAGCATCCACGCCACTGATTGATACGGGGCCAGTTCAACCGCTTGTTGCAGTAATTCCAATTTCGCGTTGGCCGATGGCGCAAACTCCGACCCAAACAGCTTGGCTTCGACCGAGCTTGGATCGAGCGACATCGCCAAATTGATTTCGGTGCGGGCCCGGGATTCGTCATTGCGGTCGAGCGCTGTCGCGGCTAAGCCGACATGGGCCATTGCGAGCCGCCGCGGTGCAGCGTGGCTTTGCATGAGCAAGTCCTTCGCTTTAGCAAAAGCCGCATCGGCGGCGGCGACCCGACCGGCGGCGTATTCCAATTTACCATTAATGATTTCTAACTCGCCGGTCCCCGCTAAACGCGCCGACGCGGCCTTGAGCCGCACGGCTAAGTCCGTTGTATCGGTGCCGCCTTCAACCACATTCGCAACCAACAAAAATGTTTCTGCGTCCGCAGCTTTGTCGCTCATGGCGGAAATAAGTGCGGCACTCGCGGCA
>JAGPDK010000623.1 GCA_018057605.1 Kofleriaceae bacterium
CCGCACATCGTCGGCAGGACCGGCGCCCGGTCACATCGAGGAGCCAGCACTGGCATGTCGCCCCGATGACGGCTTGTCGTTAGGGCCACCAGCAACGGTGGCCCGACCGGCAGGTACCCCATCGGCTGTGTATGGACCGCCTGCGCCCGTATTGTACGGCGCCCGTATTGTACGGCCCACCGGCGCGCACTGCGGTTGCAAATCCTAAGGCGGCCAACCTTACCGACTATCGAGCCGATAGCGTGTTTGAGATCAATGTGGACGTGAGCCCCGAGGTCAAAGCCGCCTGCCAATTCAAAGTGAAACGCAAAAACGCTGTAGTACATGAAAAAGGCCAATTGGGCGATACAACCTATGAAGCGAAATTGCTTGCGGCGCAGCGCAAAGCGTTCACGGTCGGGCGCGGCAAATTTATCGCATCGCTCGGTGATTTTACGATGTCATTACTCAAGACCGGCAGCAAAACCTCGCTGTGGCCTGGCGTCGCGGTAACTACGGAGTTTGAGCCGCTCAAATTTGATCTAAAGAAAATGGAAATGTCGGTCGGTGAATTTTCGTTGGGCTTGACGGGCGACATCACGTCGCTGTTCTTTCCTGATGGCAACACCACCACGAAAATCGAAATCATCGGCAAACTCACTGTTGCAATCGATAAGGTCGACTGGCGCAGCCTCATCAAGGCTGCCGAGTTGATGCAACGAGCGCAACGCGAAGCCAAAGCCGTGGCAGCGCTCGCCAGACAAGCCCGCGCACTGGAGTTAGAAGTTGCTGCAGCCCGAGCGCGTGGCGGCGAACGCGCCGCAAAACTCGTGCGGCACTTGCGTGGCCGCTTGGCCAACGTAGTCAAGCGCAGCAAACTGTTGCGCGACAGCCTGCAGGCCATTGAAAAACAACTACAGCCGCTACTTGCTGGCCTCAAAGGCAGCGCGGCCAAACTGGCCGGCAATGAACTGGCGATCGGCGCTGCCAAAATCATCGGCCGAGCGTTGCGTGCGCTTAACGCGTTGCTGGTGATTCTAGATATGCTCGAAATTGCCCGCTACGCCTACGCTGCGGCCACCGGTGCAGCCCATTGGCAATTGGGTGGTGGCGGCAGCTTCGCAAATGCTGCTGCTCACGGTGTGGCAGGTGGTCACGGCGGCGTCGGCGCAAGCGGTCAACGCAGCGATGGCAACAACCCCAAGGCCGACGGTCCAGCCGCCAACATAAATGGTGCCGCGCCGGCTGTGAACGGCAAAGGCACGGGTGTCGGCAACGGTGGTGGCGACAGCGACGGTATTGGAGCTGATAGCCGCGGCACCCAAGGCCCTGGAGATGATTCGGGCGTATATACGACGCCGGACCAAGGAGCGTCGTTGGACATTGAGCAAACCAGCGCGGTGCCGACCTACGGCGTGGCAACTGGCGTTGAAATTGCCGACGAAGAACTCACTGCGACGCGTGCGGATCCTGAGACTAACGTTTCGCGCCCTGGCGACGATGTCGCGAGTGGGCCTGCACTTGGTAGCGAGTCGAGCGACAGTGAAGGCGGGCTTCCCGGTGGGGGTGCCGGCGGTGGTGCTGGTAGTAGTACAAGTGGTCCCGGTGCTGCCAGTACCGGCAAGAGTGCCAGCGCAGGCGAAGCGATACGTACAGGTCGAGAATCCTCAGCCGAAAAAGAGTCAGCCGTTGAAAATGCAGGGACTGGCCAGGCAACGAACGGCCAGGCAACGAATGGCCCGGCGCACAACGAGGCTGGCGTTGGCAACGAAGCTGTCACGGAAGCTGGTGCTCGTGCCGGAGCCGGCACGCTGCCTGGGGTTGATGTCGGCATTAGCTCGCACGTACGCGGCAGCTCAGTGACCGCGGCCTCACCAGCGAGCCCCAAGGCAGTAGAGGCAAAACCCAAAGCGAAGCCAACCGCAACGCCGCTGCCAACGCCGAAAAAAGTCAGCGAAGGTTACCTCCGTCGGTGGCGACGAGTTGACGCCGACGTTTTACAGCGACGGGCGGGTAACGATGAGCGCAGCGCAGCTGCATGCGTGGGTCAAGGTGGATGGTGCGAACGTGAAGATCAGTGACCCAGCGCGTGCTTGGAAAGATGCGAAAATTGATCACCTATTTGGCCCTATTCAATTCCGAGGCGCCGAAGTCGCCGGCAGCGTCGTGCAAGGTGACCGCGACCGCTACCTGGTGAACATAACCATCCGCAGCAAAAGCAAGAGCAGCAAAAACGACCAATCAAGCCGCTTCCGCTTTGAATATCGCCCCAACGCCGCCGCCAACGAACATGTTGTCATCCCGCGCCGCATTGACCTATCGCCCATGACATCGCTAGTTCGTCGAATCGCCTTTGGCAGCTACACCCTTGACCTAAACCGACCCATTGCACTTTACGGCTTTCGTGTCCAAGTGAAAAGTGCGAAACAAAATCCGCTGGTCGACAAGCAAGTACCCTCCGCCGAATTTAATGTCACTCTCGAAGTACTTGCGGTCGATGCAAATCAGCCATCGACGTGGTTGGGTCAAAAAGTCGAGCGTGGCGCGCAACTCAAAGGGACGATTTCGGTACCGTTGCCGCTGCAGCTATAGGGGTACTACATCGGAATCCATAGTGTCGCCAAGACGTTGCGCTCAGCGGCAACCGAAACGAACCGCGCATCGTTTCAGGCGTATCACCGCCGCGTACGGCGCGTCCATTAGGTACAGATTCCAAACCTTGCGCGTCTTCAACCACGGTCATTGCACATGTCGTCGGGCCTACTGGATCGACGCAGTCGCCACACCGCGGAATCGTTGGTGTTGCACATTCGCGAACCCATTCGTCGGCATTGCCGGCCATGCCACGAACTCCCGTGGCTGACTTGTCGTTGGGGTACGCGTCGATGGGTGCCAGCCAGCTGGGGAATGTACCTTTCGGCAGCGGGCAAATTTCGTAGAGACAACGCGCTGCCGTCTTAGAAAATTTGTTACCCCACGGATACCGCCGGGTTTTACCCGTCAGTGGTTCAACCCGTGCAGCGTATTCCCACTGCGCATTACTCGGTAGCCTTTTGCCGGCCCAAGCACAGTATGCGTCAGCCGCCAGCGCCGAAATTTGAACCATCGGCTTACGTTCTTCGTCTTTGCGCGCAACGTAGACC
>JAGPDK010000625.1 GCA_018057605.1 Kofleriaceae bacterium
TGGTGCTGGCCGGCGCGCCAGGTGCGGCTAACAGCCCCGTCACTTTGTCGATTTTCACTTCAACCACACCGGCCGGCCGATCAAACGATTTTTTTTGTAAGCCCATGGCTTTCGCAATGTCGACAAACACCGGCACGGCGGTGCTGCCGCCGGTTTCGCTGCCCAGCGAATCGTTATTATCGTTGCCGATCCAAACGGCAATTACATAGTCCGGCGTCGTGCCGACAAACCACACGTCACGCGCATCATTCGACGTGCCGGTTTTGCCAGCAACCACGAGGCCCAACGATTTGGCGGCGTGCCCGGTGCCTTCTTCAACCACCGAACGCATCATGTCGGTAATTACGTACGCAACTTCCGGCCGCAACGCGGCGGTGGGCGCAGGCACCGGCGCAGCGACGCCATTTACCGCTTCGATAAATCGCGGTGGCGCATACCACCCTCCGCCGGCCAACGTCGCAAAGGCGTTCGCCATATCTAACGGGGTGACTTCGCCTGAGCCTAATGCAATCGACATTTCATGCGGCAGCTCGCCGGCAATGCCGAGCTTGCTCGCCATGGCACGCACATTGTCAGGGCCAACCTCGTGGCAAACTCGAATCGCCACCGTGTTGATCGATTTTGCCAACGCATAGCGCAACCGCACCGGACCTTCGAACGCACCCTTTTTGTAATTCTGTGGTTTCCACAGGTCATACACTTCAGGCGCATCGTTGACGATTCGCGCCGGCGTTACCAACCCCGCGTGCATCGCGGCTGCGTAGACAATGGGCTTGAACGACGAACCAGGTTGCCGCTTCGCCATCGTGGCGCGATTGAAACTGCCTTTGGTTGTGGCGTATCCACCAACCAGCGCGCGCACCTTGCGGGTCTTAATCTCCATGACCACCACCGCGCCCTGGGGCCCCGGCGCAAACATCGCGTGATTGCCAACCGCGGCGATGGTTTTACTTGGTGTCGCGTCAGGCTCGGCGTCTGCAGCGTCGGCGCGGTCCGACGATTTGCTTGCCGTCGCAGCAATCGGCACCACCGTAATTTCATCGCCACGCGCAAAACGTTCGCTTGGCGTTGCGATGTGGCCATCTTCTTTAGCCGGATTCAAGCGCGCGTCATCGCGGCCACCCAGGCTCAGGGTGGCTTGCCAACCACCGAGATCCACCTGCAACTGCGCGGGCGTATCTTGTACTGCGATTACAATCGCGGCAGTGGGCTCGCCAGGTTTAGGCGCGCCCTTGGTACGCTTTTGTAACTTGGCCAGTTCACCCGCAATCTTATCTTCGGCAATGCGCCGCCGCGGGCGCGCGATATGCAGCCGATTGTCGACGCCGCGCAGGGCTTTTTGCAACGCACGTTGCGCGGCTTTTTGGACCTCAGGATCCACGGTGGTTTGAATCGTCGCACCCAGCGTCGCCATTGCGGCCTCGCCTTTTTGTGCAACCAGGTCAGCACGCGCAAGTTCGATCCACTCGGGCGCTGACCCCAAGGCCGGATAAGGTTCTTTCACCAATTGGATTGGCGCATCGATCCATTTTTGGGCTTCCGCTTGCGTCAATTTTTCAGTCACCACCATATTTTTGAGCACATAGATCTGTCGTTCTTTGGCCCGATCAGGATGCGTCCGCGGTGAAATCTCATTCGGCGATTTCGGCAGCGCCGCTAACACGGCCGCTTCGCCTGCATTAACCTGCTCAACATCTTTGCCAAAGTAGTAGCGCGCAGCTTCTTGAATGCCGTAGCGCCCATGGCCAAGATAGATCTGGTTGAGATACAGCGTAATGATTTCTTCTTTCGACAGGTTGTGTTCGAGTCGACGCGCCAAGATGACTTCTTGGATCTTGCGCTTGAAGGTTTTCTCCGGCGATAGCACGAACGTTTTGACCACCTGCTGCGTGATCGTCGATGCGCCTTGTTTAGTTTTGTTCGATTTAAGATTGGTAATCAACGCCCGCACCATGCCGACGTAATCGATGCCACCGTGCGTCCAAAACTTTTGATCTTCGGCCGCCACAAATGAATCGACCACCAGCTTAGGGATTTTGTTGTATGGAATGAAAGTCCGACGACCGTTATCTTCGAATAACTCGCCAATGCGATGCTGATTCTTATCGACGATGATCGAGACTTGCTTGGGATGGTAGTCGCCCAATTTTTCAATCGTGGGCAACCCGGCACGGCCGTACCACCAAAAAACCGCCGCGAGGACGGACACAGCACAGGCCATGCCAACCAAACCCAGTACCGCCGTCCATTTCAAAATGGTCTTCCACCGTGGCTGCCCGGATGGGCCAGCGCTGCGGTGCGCCACGTGGAGTCGTTGAGTCTTGGCCATATCCGCCTTTACGTGCAATCTCGGGACCGTATCAGAACGGGCATTGTGGCAGGGCTGCGGCTCGGTTGCCACACTCAGCGTGTCATCTCAGCCACGATCACAGCGATCATCGGCGATTCACCCTGTGTAACCCTGCCTTTGCTCCGCGTCAGCCCTGATCCAGCCGCGCCAAGATTTCGCCCACCGCACGCACTTTGAGCGCCATCCAACGCGCGCGAAAATATAAGGCCCGATCCGGCGAAAGGTCACCAGAGGCCCCGAGCAACGCCCGGCGCCGCGTCGTCAGGCGCGACAACACCAGTGCCACCGACACCGACAAATTGTAGCTTTCCGTGAATCCGTACATCGGAATGCGCACGGTGCCATCGCATTGTTGTTCCGCTGCGGCACTGAGCCCCGCATGTTCATTGCCAAACATGACGGCGACCGGACGATCGACCGGAATCGTGTCCGGATCGTGGGTCGCTTCGGGCGCCGTGGCATAAATTGCAAATCCCTGCGCTCGCAATGTATCCGCGCATTGCGCTGGCGTACGCCATCGATGAATATCCATCCAACGGTGACAGCCGCGCGTGATCCCTGGTGCCAAACGAAAATGATCAGCGCCTTCGATCGCATGTAGGGCGCTTACACCAAAAGCCTCACTTGTGCGCACCGCAGCAACCGCGTTGTGAGGGTCATAGGTGTCCTCAACAACCAACGTGACCGAATCCAGTCGCGTTGCGATCACCTGATCAATGCGCGCTAATCGCGCCGGAGTCAAAAACGGCGCAAGCTTGTGGCAAACGTTG
>JAGPDK010000624.1 GCA_018057605.1 Kofleriaceae bacterium
CAGTTTGGTTCGCGCAAGGGCGGCGGCGGTGGTTTGTATGGTGGCCCGGGCACGGGTGTGAAGGTTGGTGGGTTCAAGACAATCGGTGATGGCAATCGCGCTGGTCAAGATTGGGGCGATTGTGTTGGTTGCCCGCCAGGGAAGGGCCGTCATCACGTGCCCGTCCCTCCAACCGTAACTTTCAAACCACCGCAAGTTGAAGGTGACTATGACAAAGCCTTGATCAAGCGCGCAATGAAGATGAATCAAAGCAAGATTTCGTACTGCTACGAAAAAGCGCTGTTGACGCAACCTGACCTTAACGGCACCGTGATGGTTGAATTTGCGTTGCATACCCCAACGGGCCGGGTGTTGAGCTCAAAAGCTCGCGGCGTGGACCCCGAAGTTGCGCAGTGCATCGCCAGCATCATCACCACGATCAGTTTCCCAACTCGTGCGGCGTTGGCCGGCGGTGAACTGATTAATGTGAAGTATCCGTTTAGTTTGCGCATTGCGAAGTGAGGCATTTGCAGGGACCTTGCCCGGTCCCTGTTTCGACGACAAATCGCGAAAACTCAACTTGCCGCTGCCACATCGGTGGCATTTTTGTGTTTCTGCCCAGGCTGCTAAAAGCTGGAGCCCGGTTGCTGCAAAAATGCGATTTCCTCGTCAGTGGAGGTTCGGCCGAGAATTTGATTGCGATGTGGGTAGCGTCCGAACCGTTCGATCATCGCTCGGTGGCGCAGTTCGAAATCAAGATTTTCCGGACGGTTGCGAGTGAATAAATCTACTGCGACGTCGTGAATCAATAACGACTCACTATGCATGAACGGCATATACATAAATGCCCGTTGCGGCGACGGCAGCTCAAGATCCGCACCCGCAGCAATTGCCGATTGTGCCAACGCCAGGGCCAGCGGATCACTAGCAAAGGCACCAGGTTGATCGCGAAACATGTTGCGCGAAAATTGGTCGAGTACAATGATCTCGGCTAGGCGACCCGCGGCCGTAGTGCGCCAGCTAAACGTCTCACAGCGATTGGCCGCAGCGTGTACGGCGCTAAACCGGTCGCGAATGAGTTGATCGAAATTGGCGTCTTTGATCCACCAATTTTTTGCATCAATTTCCTCGAACCAAAACGTCAAAATCGTCGAAAACATCAGTATTGCTCCATCAGCTAGCGTAGACGTTCCAGCACTTCTTCGCGGGTGGCCAGACCCTTTTCGACCAGCAAACCCAAGATTTTACGTAGCACATCCTCATCGCGTGCCACCAACACTTCGAGTTCGCTGACGCGGTTTTGCAGCGCGGTAATTTCCGCGGTGCGCTCACTGGTGGGGACGGGCGCTAAGGTGTCGCGTGCTGAGATCCGCGGAAATGGTCGCACGCCACCACGTTCGGCGGCCTCGGGTGGCACTTGATGTTGCGTAGCCTGGCCGGGCACGGGCTGGCCGGGGTTTCGCGGTTGATTGTCAACGGCCAAGCCGTCACTGCTGTGGCCGCGAAACACGCCGAAACCGCGGCGATAATATTTGGCAATTGCGCGTTCGATCATTTTGGGACCAGCCAAAAACGACCGGACGTTGAGCTGCGTCCGAATCCGTAGTTCATCGATGATGCCCATGTTGGTTGGGTCGACCATGGCGACATCGAGGAACTTCATCGGTTGCGCAAACGGAATCAGACTGTGCTGCAAGCACAGTTCGGCTGACACTAGCTCGATCACGGGCTGCGGCACTTCGATGGTGTCAAGGTCCACACTTGGCATGTTGAGTTGGCGGCTCAGGACACCGACCAACTCAGCTTCGCCAATCATCTTAAGATCGATCAACGTGCGGCCCAAGGTACCGCCCCAACGTCGTTGTTCGGCTAACGCGATCCGCAGGGCATCTTCGGACAGCATTCCGGCGTCAAGCAGCATTTCTCCCAATCGTTTTCGCGCCATGTTGTCTCCGATTTAAAGTATTACAAGCGGCGCCGCACCATGCGCGTGGTTCAGCAGAATTATGGTGCAACTACCGTCGCGGTGCCAGTGGCGGTGAGCGTGCCCAGAAACTGCGCACTTTGTTTACGCGCGTCAGGCACATCAAACACGACAAAGTGACCATCGCTCGCGCCGGGCGGGCGATACTGCGCCAATACCGAGGTGATGGTTGGCAAGGGCGATGCAGGCGTGGCGGTGTAGCCCGCAAACGGTGCGAGCCGCGTAGTGCGGCCGCGCAACGTTAGGCCTTCGATCGGCCGGCTTTGGCTCGATTTGAGCAAGTCGCTGCCGAGTGCGGTCGCGAACGCCTCGGTGCTCGGGTTCGGTGTGTAGCTATCGCCGAAGCCTTCGGTCAAAAAAATCGATCGCGGTACGAGCGCTTGGCGGACCATCAATGGTGCGTAGTTGACTGGATCTGCGCGCTCCATAAACATCTGTACTAAGGCTAACGATGGGTTGTCGTTGTCGAGCGGCTCATCGCGCACCGCGCTGGCGATCAAGCCTGGAATATCGAGCGGTTTGGTTTTGAGCAACAGCGTTACGTACAACACTCCGCCCGTGCCGGATAGCACGGCAGCCTTGAGCGATGGTTCAAAGGCCACAAAGCCCGCACTGGTTTGCCCACCTTGCGAGTGACCGAAAAACATCGCGCGGTCGGCGTCAAAAGTTAATAGCCGGGCGTCGTCGGTGATTTGTAATCCATTGATCAAGCGCAACATGGCAAACGCGTCAGCATATCCTTGCAAGGCGTTGTCGCGTGCTGCCAGTGGATTGGTCAGGTTGTAAAAATCGATGTCGGGGCTGCCACCCGGGTTGCGTGGGCCATGCAAAACCTGGTCTGTTGAGATGGTGGCTATGCCGACATCTGCCAACCGCACGGCCGTGCCGTCGTCGATCCCGGCGCGGTAATTGCCGCCGGTGCCGTGATGAATGATCGCAAAGGGAAAACCGTTGGCGGGCACGGGACCATCGGGTACGGTCAGCGCGAAACGCAGATTTTCGGCTCGTTGGGCGATGGCGAGGCCCGCACCGTCGAGGATAATCTCACCACCGGCGTTGCGGTACGGTACGGTGCCACGTTGGAAATTGGGGGCGACGTAGTTGCCTTCAAAAATGGTGTAGCCCGCAACGGTGGGGGTTTTGGTGACATTGGTGGC
>JAGPDK010000150.1 GCA_018057605.1 Kofleriaceae bacterium
CACCAACGCGGCGGCTGGGCCACGGCCGGCGCGGACGGCACGCACGACGCGCGCAGCCCCGATGCGTTTGCGTTTGGGTGCTTTGGCAGCGCGGGCGGCGCGCTTGATAACACGGCGCTTGATGGCCTTTTTTTCTTCGCGTTCGGCGCGTTTCACATCGCGCGCGACTGCACCGCCCAAGCCAAACATTTCGTCGACGCCACGCGCCGCGCACGCCCACAAAGTTACGACGATGGCTAGGTCGGTCAGGGCCCGCCGCGTAGTCGCAGCAGGCACGACCAGCCCGTAGGTTTCAGAGACAAACCGCAAGTTGCGCAACAACCGCACAATGTCATCACGCGCGACATCGCCGTGCCAGTACTGCGCGCGGGTGACCAACAACTCTTGATGCCGACGCAAAAACTCAGCCATCGACAGCGCTTCAACGATGCGCACCGACGGTTTGCAGATCGCCATCAGGTCTTCGACGTATTCGTTCCAATGCAGCGCCAGTTGGCGATTTTCCGGACGCCGCAAATATTTAACGCGCTCCACCGAAAAATCGGCCTTTACCGCCTGGGAACGCGAACGCGGAATGACCGCCATCAAGTCATACAGCACCGGTGGCTGCACTTTGTCGTATTCAAAATCGTGATAGCGCCACTTGTTGCGAATCTGCGGCCAGGTTGCCACCGACATCACCGGTTCGTCGGTAGAATCGATCATCACGAAGCGCCGATCTTGATAGCCGACGATGGTAATCCAGTGGGTCCACTCTTCGACGCACAGCAACACCGGAATCTGCTCGCGCAACAACCGCACTAGCAACTTGCGCGCTTCCTCAGGATCGCGCCGCCGCTCCAGCACCAAATCGCAGTCGTGTTCACGCGCAGCTCGAGCCAACCGAATTTCATCCGTGCCCGACCACCAGTGGGTCTTCGCTGCCGATGCTAACTCGGTGGCATCGACCAATTTACCTAGCGCAATCAAGGCATGCTTCAACGCAAACGGCCCGCAGGTCCATTCGTTGGGCTGCGGATAAAATCCGGGGGCGTCGGGCAAACTCATGCGGGCTGGCAACATACAGCGCCGGTCGGACATGCCACAGTGCCAAGGCGATCATTGCGAGAGTATTTCAAATCCTTGCCCAAGCCCGGGAAAATCCTTACGCACCCGCCCGATGACGCACGTAAACTGTTGTAATTATATGCAAATACTAATAACAAAGTGCGTAAAATAGTCGCAGTTGTGCGCTGCGCCGTTCGTGCTTTATGAAGGCGCCGCATGCCAGCCAACACGCCCGAAGGTAAGGTTGTCAATTCGCCGCATCGGCCACCAAACCTGGCCCCCAACGGCGCCGACCGCAACCGCTTGGCAACTGGCACGTTGGCCGGCAATCGGCCCGCGGCGTTGCGAGATATGCGCTCGGCCCAGCTTGATGCTGCGCCACTCAAAAGTATCGATGTTCGCCCGCACCTACGCCGCGATCCATGGCCGCAAAAAATCGTTCGTCGTGTAGTCACGGTGCCCGCACTCGTCTTGGTAACCGCGCTTTGGCTGGCGGCTGGCGTTGTCGTGCTGCCGGTATTTCTGCTCCTCGATCTAGCGGCGCGACGCCCGCTGTTGTGGTGCCGCTGCTACATTTCGCTCGCCTTCATTATTGCTGGCCAGCTTTATGGTATCGGCGGGCTGTTTGTCATTTGGCTGATCAGCGGCTTTGGCCGCAATTACCAACGCTGCAATGATCTCAGTGCACGCTGGACCGGCCACTGGGGCAAATGGAATGTCGACGTGCTCAAGCGCGTGTACAACATGCGGTTCACGGTGACCGGCAGCGAAGTGTTGCGCGACGGTCCAACAATTTTGATGTCACGCCACGCTAGCGTCATCGACACCATTATGCCGATCGGTCTGGTCCAAGCACCACACGGCGTGCGTTTGCGCATCGTGCTCAAGCATGAGTTGCTGTATTCCGCGACGGTCGACAGCATTGGCCATCGGGTGCCAACGGCGTTTATCAAACGTTCGTCGGGCAACATGAACCGTGAACTCGCCGCCGTGCGCAAAATGACCGGCGATTTGCATGCCCAAGAAGCCATCTTGATATTTCCTGAAGGCACACGATTTTCGCCAGCCAAACGCGCGGAGATCATCGGCAAATTGCGCAACAAAGATGCCGCCGCCGCCGCGCGCGCCGAAGAACTGAGCCACGTGTTACCAATTCGGCCCGGTGGCGTGCTGACATTGCTCGACGAGCTACCCACCGCGGACGTAGTATTTTGCGCTCACACCGGGTTTGAACAGGCCAACCGCTTGGAAGATTTTTTTGGTGGTGGGCTCTACGGCGCCGACGTGCACGTCACATACTGGCGCGTGCCGGCCCATGCTATTCCGACCGAGACCGACGCGCGCATGGCGTTTTTACACAATGAGTGGCGCAAAGTGAACGCGTTTGTCGCCGAGCATGCGGCCAAAGCAGCGCAACGCAATTAGGTATTTGCCAGGCCGCGGTAACGTCCGCGGCCCATTTAACATGGGCAATCTTGGTACCCAAAGTCGATCTCACGGGTGTCAAGATACGCCTTGTTGGTAGGCACCGTAAGTTTCGATTCGACCACCAAAACCGGCAGACTCTGGCCATCAAGCGCCACGGCCACCGACGGCATACCCACCGTTTCGCCGCGCGCTACTAGCTTTTTGTCGACAACTTCAAAAACCAAAAACGCAGAGGCCGAGAAGTCGCCGCAACCGCCTCCGTGTGCTGATGCCCCGACGACAACGATGCGCCGACCGTTGCTTTCGAACACCGCCGTTTTGGTATCTGCACCATCTTTCGCGCCGTACCACATCGATGTTGCCCCTTGCGCCGCAAACTCGGTCTGAGCTTGTTGCACGCCGGCATTTTTGATAAACGCCTGCGCTGCAAGGCGTGCAACCCCCTTGTCATCCACCGCTCGCCATTCGACGCCGGGCGCCGTCAACGCAACGTCGCCAGGGCATGCGTCGAGCTGCCCCGCGAGCATTTCAGAGACGATTGCGTTCTCATTTTGTTCGGCGAATGGCATCGGTTTTTCATCAGCGACGCCATCACCATCGGTATCGCCGGTTTGCCACACTCGTGATGTCGAAAAGTGCGGGGTTCCAAAGCCCAGCGTGTACACATCAACGAGCTTGCACTGGCGGCCACCTGGATACACGCTGATCGTTTGGCCGCGCCGACCGGTTGGATCTTGGGACGACAGCGACACTTTGCGCCGACCCGAATAATCGTAGCCCGTGCCACGGCCCAACGCTTCGAACGAACCTTGCGCTGGGGCCACTTGCGTCGACAACACCACATAATCGGCACCAGCGACCCGCAAGATTGGCATCACCTCAGCTACTGCAACCGCGGTTTGCGATTGCAGCATTTCTTCGCGCGCGATCTTGAGGCCTTGACTAGAATCAATGATCAGCAATTTTTTACTGCCGCTATCTTTGAAAGATTTCTGCGCAAACGTTTGCGTGAGCCGCACTTCTGCACTGCCGGTGTCGACGGTAATGACCACGTCGGTCGCCGTCACCTGCATCGGCGCAGTAAACATGCGGCGACGATCAGTCAACCAGCCGGCGCGATCATAAGTGCGGACCACCGCGCCAACACGTTTCACCCCATTGAAGCGCTCGGCGTACAGCGCTTCATAACTTGCAAAAGTGCCGGTGTTTTGCGCGGCTAACCACTGCTCGACGACCCGGCGGACTGCAGCTTCGTTAAGCTTGAGGGCGGCCTGGCTTGAACCGATCGGCACCGCCACGGCCGGCACGGCCAGCGTTGTCGCCGGCACCACACCCGGCACCACTGCTGGCGCTGACGCTGCTGCAACGGTTGGCGGCGGGGTGGTTGCGGCCACCGTCGTCGACGATGAACTGCACGATGCTGACAGCAGGAGTGGTAACGGTAGTAACGACAAAGAGCAAAGACGCATGGCCTATGGTAACGCGGCAGCGGCCCAAATCATTCTTGCCGTGGCCCATCTGCTGCAAAACTTCAACAAATCCGCGGCAGTTCCAGCGGCGGTTCCAGTGGTACCGCGTCGCTCGGTACGCTATCGTCTAGGCGATGCGAAACCCGTGGTTGGCAACACTGCTCGGCATTAGCTTGTTCGCAACAGGGTGTGGTGCGGCCGGCGCGCGGGCCTCTGCGCCGGCGGCGGACGGTGTGCGCACCCTGATCGCAGCGCTCGGGCAAGACAACCCAGCCGCGGGTTATGCGTTGTTATCGAGCCAAACTCGCAAACAAATTAGCTTCGCCGAATTTTCCAGTCGCTGGAAACAAACCCGCGCTGAACGCACGCAACACGCCAAGTCGCTCACCGATGCAATTCGTATTGATGCCGCAGCCGGCGAGCGCGCGGCGGTGCGCCTAAACAACGGTCGCGTCGCATACCTGGTGCGAACCGGTGCAAGCTGGAGCTTGGAAACTCCGCTGGTGGCAACGGCGATCGCAACCAAACCGCGCGATGCAGTGCAACTATTTGCACGTGCGATTGCCGAGCGCGATATCGGCGCAATTTTGGCCACCCTGACCAAGCGGCGGCGCGACGGCCTAGCCCAACAGATCGATGGCTTCATCAAAGGCGTCAGCAAACATGCCAATGATGCCCTGTCCGACGACAGCCCAGACCGGCGGACACTGCGATGGGACGATGGCACCACCCGCTACGAGGTCATCCTACGTTTGGAAGATGATGAGTGGCGCGTCGACGACATCGTGGTGCGCGAAGTACCCAAAGTTGAAAACGATACAGTTGAAGGCACGTTACATTTCGGCAACTAGCGCCTCAGCTCCGCCGTCCATTCAGAGTTCTTGATTGCTTGGCGGTACCAGGCCAACTACCTGCAGTGGGACGATGACTGCGAATGCTGGAGTCGTAGCACCTGCTGCGCCCAGCGGAAGTTTACGTCGTTGAGTGGTCGATCAATCATTCCCGAATGGCAACGCCGAGGTCCAACGTTGCTTCTTGATGGTGTCCGCACCAGGCGTTAAATCGACGTGGAAGTGATTGCGATGGTCAGCGTTGTAGTTGGGCGTCAACACAATGTTCCACACCCGATCAGCTTTAATAGCGCAAATCATGTCATGCAAAAAAGCATCTTTGCCGGGCTCGGTTGGCGCGTCGCAGGTTTTTTGCCCGGCTGGGTCAATGACCCAATCGGTGGTGACGTTGTAATAAACTCCGTCGCGGTCGGTGACGCCAGCGATGTCGATGGCTTTGGCTTGAGCGTGTTGCGACAACGTGCAGCCCGGTGGCACGCCACCACCAATACAGCGGTAATTATAAATTCCAATGTCCGCAACTTCGACGACATTACGCGCGCGTAAGGCTGGGGCCGCACGCAATAATGACAGCACCAAACTGCAATCAGCGACGATCTGAGTGCGGCGCGTGGTGGAGTCAACGTAACGATATTCAATCCCGCCTATCGGCGTTGGCATAGTTACCGGGTCTGGCACGCCTTGCATGGCCGGCCCGACGGTGTAGGGAATCTTGTAAAGATCTAGCGCGGCGCGGCAGGTCGCCACGCTAGGCTCTTTAACCACCACGCCAACTTCATCCGACGCCACGGGGGCATTAGCCGCATCGTAGGCAACCGCGATCAACGCAGCTTCGCCCGGCTGGGCAACTTCAACTGTACCCACGCCATTTACGTCCGCAATACCGACGATACGGCCGCCACGCGTCAACACTACTTTTGCAGGACGCCCTGTCACGTCGAGCTGCACTGGAATTTTTGCAACCAAATCACCATCGACGCCAACTTGGTCAGCGACAAACTGCGCACCCTGTGCAGGTGCAACAAACGTCAATGCCACGGCCCCGATCGGCGCGGCATCAGGCGCAACATCCGCCGCGCCGCACGCGCAAAAAACTGCGGTCGTACAGTACAGTGCGGCCCCGACGAGTTTGTTCATGGTGACAATAGAACGCATTTTCTGGTCGCACGTCAACCGCCGATGAAGCGGTGCGCTGTTGGCACGGTCAGCTTGCCTGGGTTGTCGCCGCAGCGCCCGCGCTGCTCGCGTCAACTGGTCACAGCCCTTCGGCCCGGCTAGGCGACCAACGCATGAATTTCAAGCGGTCCACGGCGTCGAAACCGGCCGAGAATACGTTACCCTCATGTCGGAGGATCCATGCGCAAGTCTGCTTTTTTGCTACTAGTTCTAATGAGTGCCTGCACGGTGCAAGGTGGTTCACCGCCACCCAATTACCCAAATTCCGGGCCTGCGCCAGGGTACCAACCGCCACCCCCACAACCCGACCCAGCCGCCACGCCTGGGTATCCTGCGCCGGCATATCCACCTGCGCCTACACCCGTGCCAGCCCCAGCCCCGATGCCACCAGCGCCAGCGCCCGTGTGGGACAATCGCGGGTGGGTGATGTTGGGCGAATCGACCGTCGATGGCCGGGTCGATCGCGACAAAGTTAAAGTCGGCAATGCCGCTGGCACGTTTTCGCGTTTGACCTTTGTGGTGCTCGATAGTGATCTCGAAATGGACGACGTCGCGGTGAACTTTGTCGGCGGCGGCAAAGGCTTTTCGCCGAACGTTCGGCAAGCCTTCCGCGAAAATACCCGAACCCGGGTCATCGATTTGCCTGGCGCCGCCCGCAGCATCGCGTCCGTGCAGTTTCGCTACCGCAATCTTCCGGGTGGCGGCCGCGCGCGCGTGCAAGTGTGGGGCTGGGCAGTCGGGGCACCTGCACCAACCCCAGTGCCGCCAACTCCAGTGCCACAACCAGCCCCAGCGCCCGTGTGGAACGCCAACGGTTGGGTAATGCTTGGCGAATCAATCGTCAACGGTAGCCGCGACAAAGACAAAATCATGGTCGGCCGCGACGATGGCAAGTTTCGTCAGCTCACCGTGGTCGTGCTCGATAGCGATCTCGAAATGCTCGACATGCAAGTGAAGATGGGCAAAGGCCAACCGTTTGCGCCTGATGTTCGGCAATTTTTCCGCGAAAACACCCGGACTCGTGTCATCGATTTACCTGGCGATGATCGAGTGATCAAATGGATTGAATTCCGCTATCGCAATCTGGCTGGTGGCGGCCGCGCCCGCGTTCAAGTCTGGGGCAAGTAGCCCTTCGCTCGCCCTAGTAGGGACTCATCTTGAAAAGGCCAAACTACGGCGCGTTTTGCCACCGACGGTCAGCGGGGTTGGTAAACGCACCAAAAACCCGCTTGGCTGAAGTTTCTTGCACGGCTGCGTAGGCCGCTGCCGCATCCCGCCGAATCGCAGCGTAGCCGTGGCCACGTGCTACGGCCAGAATCGTTGCTTCGACCGGCGCCGCATTGGCGAACATAAAATCGCGGGTCATTAACAGCGGTACCCGCGTGGCTGCTGGCACGGCTTGTTCCATGTAGTCGGCGGTCAAACACGCGACGGCAATTGCGCCAATCGGTTTCGACGCAGCCGCTGGCCACGTAAAGTCCTCAACATCCATGAGTCGATTGTGACCAGAGTAGGCCACCATATGCGCAGCGCCACCGGTCGCGATGGTGCGTTGGTCGAGCAGCGCAATGGTGCGACTATCAAGGCCCGAAACTTCGCGGGCATAGGCTTGTAATGCGCGATCGATGGCTTTGCCGCGCCAACCATTCACCACCACTATCAACTCATATTGTTTTGGAGCGCCGCGTTTTTGCCAGGCAGCTGGCGTCGCTATGGTGCGGGCATACACCAGTGTTGCCAGCAAATCCTTATCACCGGTCGCCGCGCCGGTGAGCGTTTGCAGGTTGCGCCAGCCGCTGCGCCGACGACCAAACCATTGACCGAAACCAGCGGTAGTGGCCCAATACAAATTGGTCCGCAAGCTATCGCCATCGCCAAGCTTGGCGTTGCCACAGGCTAAGATGGTGGTGTCACACAACGGCGCAACGATGTTCGCCACGATCGGTAGGCCGGCCGAGATATCGGCGATCATCCGGCTTTCGAGATCAGCGTACCATTGCAGCTCGCGCCTGACCGGCAACGGCCGTGCCGGCGGCTTCGCCATGCTCGGCGCGTGCCCCACCAGCAACGCAACAACCACCATGGCCGCGACAATTCGTTGCATGCGTGGCTATGACATGCCGCACATTCCACCGCATGGATTTTGTGCGCACGCCGGTCGCAAAATGGTTTCAACCGCGCCATGTTGGCGTAGGATGCCAACATGTCTTTGGGTTCGGCAGTTGTTGTTGCCATTTCGGCAGTTGTTGTTGCCATTTCGGCATTTGTTGTTGCCAGCGGGCTGGCTGTTTCGACGCTGGCAGCCTGCGTTGGCTGCACCGCCGCACCGGCACCGAGTCTGAGTCCGAGTCCCAATGGCGCCGGCGCCACCCGCCCGTTCAGCAGCAGCGCCACCACCGCTGCGCCATCGCTAGCGACCAACTCGATCGCACCGACCATCGCCACCGCCGATAATCATAAACCAACAGCGCCCATCAACCTTGCGTTATCGGCCAAGCCTGTCGCCAACACCGCCGACAGCTATACCGTTACGTTGATTACAACCGCGCAAGCAGACCTCGACGCTGTCGTGGTCACCATTGATGGCCAAACCCATAAGTTGGGCACCATGCGCAATCGGACGGTCACCACGGTTTCAAACACCATTGAGCTTGACGGTAAACTGGGCCGCGACATCATCGGCACAGCGCACCTCGTGGTGCACGGTCGCACCATGCGCAAAGCCGCTGCACTGCGCCTCGGCGCACCCGCCGCCCCGCCCCCGCCTGCAGCAACCGTAACCCTGCCCGACGGCACCGTCGTCACCGAGGCCCGGTAATGCAACGCTTCGCACCAAGCCGCGTCAGCGCATCCACACGCTCGGCAACCCTGGCGTTGACACTGTTGACCGCCCTCGTCCTCGGCGGTTGTAGCGATGCTCCGAGCCCAGCGTGCACAGCGACCAACGGCACGCTGTGCGACGGTGCGGTCTTGGTGACCTGCGTCGACGGCGCCACCAGCAACCGCGATTGCAGCAAAGAAAACCTGGGCTGTACGTTCGTCAACGCTGCTACTGGCTCAACTTGTGTCGCCGATCCATGTGCGGTCGTCGGGCCGCTCGGCGTGTGCAGCGACGGCGGCGTAACCACCTGCAGCAACGGCATGGTCAGCCACCAAGAATGTGCAAGCGATGAGGCCTGCACGTTTGTCGATGGCAACACCGGCTACCAGTGCCTCGCCAAAGCTGACACCATCGCCGTTTTCGGTGAAGTAAGTTACGACGACAAACCCCCTTTGAACAACGGAAACCTTGGCCCGATTCAAAAACTACCGGCGCGCGGCGTCACAGTTGCATTGATCGACGATGCCAGCAAACAAACCCTGGCCACCGCGCTGACCTCCGACGCCGGCGTGTATGTGATCCGTATTGCACCAACAACGGCCATGGTGCATGTTACTGCGATTGCGCAAAGCAAAACCCTGCGCCGCCCGATCACCGTGGCATTGCCGAACAACACCGTGCACGGCTTTGCGACGCCAAGCTTTGCGGCCAACGTCGATATCCAAGCCAATCTAAACGTGTCCGAAGCTAGCGGCGCAGCGCAAGCGTTCAATATTTTCGATCAATCGGTTCACACGATGGACACGATTGTCAGCGATCTTGACAATGTTACGCCAACACCGTTGCGCGCGGTGTGGTCGCGCGGCAACACCAACGGCACTTTCTACACCGGCAATACAATTTTCATGCTGGGCGAAACCGCCGACGACGATGGCTATGACGACTCGGTAATTTTGCATGAAACCGGGCACTTCGTCGAAGACAGTGAAGGCCGCAGCGATTCGCCGGGCGGCGCCCACGACGGCAACCTGGTCGATCCACGGCTGGCGTGGTCGGAGGGCTTTGCCACGTACTGGGCCTGCGCCGTGCAAAACCAACCGATCTATTCCGACTCCAACTCCGGCGGCGGCTTTTTCGACAACATTGACGTCGAGGTTTCGCGCGCTAGTGCCGGTGGCGGCTTGACGCAACAAGTAACCGAAAGCATGGTGTCGCAAATATTGTGGGACCTCGGCGATACCACCAGCAAAAACGGCGCCGATGACGATTCACTTTCCGATGGCACCCATGCGCGCGTCACCAAGATCCAACCAAATTATCTAATGCGGACTGCGTTGCGCAATGTCGGCATTCAAGGCGTCGATCTCGTGGACTTCCTCGACGGCTGGTTTATCAAACAAGGCCTCGCTAGCTGCAGCTCAGTGCGCGACATCGTCACCGGCAAACGTTTGTTTCCGTACGATTATGCCGGGCCCGGCGGCGCGTGCCCATAACCACCACCGTAACGACCGCTGTGCCTACCCCCGTTTCACCACCTGCGCCAGCCGCGCCACGCTTCAACCTACACGCGCGATCATCCGCTGCCGTCACTGCGGCCGTCGCGTTGGGCCTGCTGGCACTCGCTGTGTTTGTGACATGGCGCCGTTACCAGCAGCTCGCCGAATCGCCGTTTCCGTTGGGCATCGACGGGTACTTCTACCCAATTCAACTGCGCGCCATTATCGAAAACGGCGTCATCGATAGCCCGGCGCCGCCCTTGGCGTTTTACCTGATGGCGCCGTTTGCTTGGGTCACCGATCCAATTGTCGGGGCCAAGTTGGGCGCGGCGTGGTGGTGCGCCGCTGCGGTCTTTCCAGCCTACGGGGTTGCGCAACGGTTATCCGGTTTCCGGACGACAGGCTTGATTGCGGCGGCCCTCGTTGGCTTGTGTCACGGCGGGTTTTATCTGACCTTGGAATTTGTCAAAAATGGCGTCGGCATCACGGTGGCCCTAACGCTGGTGTGGCTGCTGTTGCGCGCTTTAGAGACACCATCCCGCACACGCATTGCAT
>JAGPDK010000151.1 GCA_018057605.1 Kofleriaceae bacterium
GTGATGCACCACCGCCGAGCCCTGCGCAATACGGCGTTGCGGTGCGCGAAGCCTTGGCACCACTCACCGCCCTGGGCGTCATGTTGTTGTGCGAACCCGGCCGCGTCATTGTTGGCCAAGCCGGTGCTCTGGTCGCGAGCGTCGTGTTTCGCAAAACCAACGAAGCCAAACACTTCACCATCATCGACGCTGCCATGAACGATCTCATGCGCCCAGCCCTCTACGGCTCCTTTCATCCAATGTGGCCCGTCGCTGGCGGTCCCGGCGCCCACGGCGTAACCACCACGCGCCCCACCATCACCACCGATGTCGTTGGCCCCATCTGCGAAACCGGCGACTTCCTCGGCCGCGACCGCACCCTGCCTGAACTCGCCCGTGGCGAACTCCTCGCCATCGGCGCCGCCGGCGCATACGGCGCCGTCATGTCGTCCAACTACAACACCCGCCCGCGCGCCCCCGAAATCCTCGTCGCCGGCTCCTCCTACACCGTCGTGCGCAAGCGTGAGACGCTAGAGCAACTGATCGCGAATGAAGTACAACTGATTGCTCACGACGAATGATGCTGTCGTCGCGGTAACCAATCTCTTCTTGCAAGGACATCACCATGATACGTACTTCCGCCCTCATTCTCGTCGCCGGTGCAGCGCTGGCTGCATGCACGCAAAAATCATCATCGCCAACGCCGACCAAGACCGGTTCAGCCGAGATTGCTGCGGCGGCAGGTTCGGGCGCACCGACGGCGCCCGTGGCCGGCGCGCTGACCGCACAAGGAATGCTTGACCAACTCGACACTCGCAAGCCGATGCCGTTATTGCCGATGATGGCGAATCATCAAAAGCAAAATATGCGGGAGCATCTCGAAGCGGTGCAGGGCATCATGGCGGCGCTCGTCAATGATGACTTCGCTGCGATGGAACTCGCGGCAAAACGGATTGGCTATTCTGAACAGATGGGCATGATGTGCACGCACATGGGCACCGGCGCTCCAGGCTTTACCGAGCAGGCGTTGGCGTTTCACAAAACGGCGGACCGGATCACCGCTGCGGCGCATGACCGCGACCGGGCCCGTGTCGTGGTTGAGCTCAACGCAACATTGCTAACCTGCACAGGTTGTCACGCTACGTGGAAACAACAGATTGTCGACGAAGCAACATGGCAGAAGCTCACAGCCACGGCACCGCCGATGCACGGCGCGGCGATGCATGGTGCGCCAGCTGCGGGCAGCGCCGGCAGCGCCGGCAGCGCAGGCAGCGACGGTAGCGCGGGCAGCACAGTACCATAGTCCGCCGAGCTTTCGCGCAAGGATTGCAGGCAGTGCGCTAGGGGCTGCTGCAATTTGTCGCAGTGTGCAATACTTCGATGAATCGACGAGCGTTGTCACGGCAACGTGGTTACTTCACTTACGGTGGCCGACAGTTGGCCTCTGCGTGCAGGAGGCTTCATGGCTCGGGTTGTTGTTTTAGGTGCAGGGATTTCAGGTCACACCGCTGCGATGATTTTGCGGCGCAAGCTCAGCCGCGAGCACGAGGTGGTGGTGGTCACGCCGAATCGGCAATGGAATTGGATTCCCTCGAACATCTGGGTCGGGGTTGGGCGCATGACGGCAGCGCAAGTAACGTTTGAGTTGAAGCCGGTCTACGATCGGCTCGGCATCAAGCTGCATCAAGCCAAAGCTGTGGCGTTGCATCCTGAAGGCGGTGCCGACCACGCATCACCGTACGTGACCATTGAGTCGACGGCGCAGGGTACACAAGGCACCGTCGAAAACATCACGTATGATTATTTGATCAATGCCACTGGCCCCAAGCTAAATTTCGCCGCGACGCCGGGGCTCGGCCCCGACGGTCATTCGTTATCGGTTTGTACCTATGGCCACGCCGAGCATGCCGCCAAGGCATTGGCTGACGCGATTGGCCGCATGAAGCAAGGCATTAAGCAAACATTTGTCGTCGGCACTGGCCACGGCATGTGTACATGTGAAGGTGCAGCCTTCGAATACGTTTTTAATTTAGAATTCGAAATTCGCAAAGCCGGCGTGCGCGATCAGGCTCGCATTGTGATGCTCACCAACGAAGCGGAACTCGGCGACTTTGGCGTAGATGGCTTGCAGCTCAAACGCGGTGGTTATGTAATTTCTGGCCAGGTTTTTGCTGAATCACTGTTTGTCGAACGCGGCGTCGAATGGATCACCGGCGCACACGTGCAAAAAGTCGAACCAAACTTGGTTAGTTACGAAACCCTCGATGGAGATTCGCACACGTTGGCATTCGACTTTGCCATGCTGCTGCCGCCGTTTACCGGGGTCGGCCTCAAAGCGTTTAATCGTGCCGGCGACGACATCTCGACCACGCTATTTGCGCCTAATCAATTTATGAAAGTCGACGCCGACTACACGGCCAAACCGTACGAAGCCTGGCGCGCTGAGGATTGGCCTTCCACCTACCAAAGCCCAAGTTATGGCAACGTCTTCGCCGTTGGCATCGCGTTTGCGCCGCCGCATGCGATTTCGCGTCCACGTAAAACCAAAAACGGCACGGTGATCGCACCAGCGCCGCCGCGCACCGGCATGCCATCGGGCATCATGGGTCGCGTGGTAGCGATGAGTATTATCGACCGAATCAAACACGGCCCAACCGCCCCATTGCACAAAGGATCGATGGCCAAGATGGGCGCGGCGTGCGTGGCTTCGGCCGGTGCCGGCGTGTTGCGAGGCAGTGCAGCGTCGATGACGATGTATCCGGTGGTCCCTGATTATGAAAAATACCCGGGCCATGGCCGTGATCTAGGGTTGACGTTCGGCGAAATCGGCTCGGCCGGCCATTGGATCAAACGCATCTTGCACACCATGTTTATCTACAAAGCCAAAGCGCGTTTTGGTTGGTGGATGATTCCCGAATAAGGAGATGCCATCATGTTGATTCCAACTGAAAATGCCCGTCGCGCGATGAAGCCGTCGCGCCGCGTGTTGTTCTTTCGCACATTTTGGCCTTATCAAATGCTGCGCTTTTTGTGGCTCAACTTCCGTATGTTGCGGATCATTTTCAAATCGCACGGATGATTGCAGCCGGCCCGCGATGCCGGCCCCGAGGGCCTCATCGTCGTCGTCGTGCGCTAGTCCTTACGATTTGCGTGCGGTTTGAATACTGTCGCGGGCTAATTCTAGCTCCGTAGCGTTGGTCGCGACCGTGCCAGCGGGATTGTCGAACCAGCCTGGATCAGCGCCGTTGGCTGGCAATTTTTGCCGAACTTTGACGACGGTAAACATGCCGCCCATGTCGATGTTGGAAAAGGGTCCAGGGCCGCCGCGCATCGAAATACTGTTGTGCGGCATTTTCATTTCCATCATGTCGCCCATACCGGTTTCGCCCATCACCATGTAGCCCGGGATTTGTTTGTTAATTTTGCGCCCGACAGCGTCGGTCTTCGCGCCAATTACGTTGGCTACATCGTGACCCATTTGGTTCATCACATGATGCGTCATGTGGCAATGAATCGCCCAGTCACCGGGTGTATCAGCGACGAATTCGATGACGCGACAAGCACCGACCGGTACAAGCACAGTGGTTTCTGGCCAGCGCGCCGTCCGTGGCACGGGGCCACCGTCGGTGTACACTACTTCGAATGCATAACCATGCAGATGAATCGGGTGGCTATCCATCGGCCCGAGATTGCCAATGCGAATGCGCACCAAATCACCAACTTCCGCAAGCACCGGTGCCGTCGACGGAAAACATTTGCTGTTGATGGTCAGGACGTTAAAGTCATTCATGGCCATGGGGTCTGGCCGTTTTGCGCCGATATCAACTTTCCATTCGTGAATCATCCACGAGTAATCGCGGACGCGTCGAGTTTCGCGGGCTGGAGCTTTGGGGTGCACCACGATCATCCCGACCATACCCAGGGCAATTTGTATCATTTCATCAAAATGCGGGTGATACATGAAGGTGCCAGGCTTGGTCAGCGTGAATTCGTAACGGTGCGTGTCGTCGGGTTCGATGGGCTTTTGCGTGAGCCCAGCGACTCCGTCCATCCCGCTTGGCAAAAACAAGCCATGCCAGTGCACGGTGGTTGGTTCTGGCAAATGATTGGTTACGTAAACGCGGATACGGTCGCCTTCGACGGCTTCGATCAACGGCCCAGGTGTGCCGCCGTTGTAACCCCACGCTTCAACTTCTAAGCCGTCGGTGAATTTGTGAGCAACGACTTGAGCGATGAGGTGGAACACTTTTACGCCATCGACTAGCTTGAAGGGTAGCGTTCGGCCGTTCGGGCCAATGACAGGTTGATACTTTGCGGTTTTGATTGTGCCTACAACTGGTCGAGCAACCGGCGCACTCACAGGACTCGGTTGCGTGGTACGTCTCGACGCTGGGGGTGCAGTTACGGGCACGGCCACCGGCGGTGAGGGCGATTTGCTGTGGTCCATGCCGGGCATATTCGCCATTTCATGTGCAGGTTGCGCGGTGGCTACCCGGGATCCTAACAATGCAGCACCCGATGCCGCTCCGACCTGCCATAACAATGCGCGTCGCGATAGCGCGGGCATCGCGGATGGAATGGTTGATGCGTTAGGCTGATCAGCGTTAACAGGGTCAGGGGCTTCGCTGTCATCAGGGTTAACGGGTTGCAAGGTCGAGTTGCGCATCGGTGGTTATTCTCCTGTCGGGCTAGAAATTAGCGCCGTCACGCCGCCGCGTTGCATGGTGGAAATCACTGTTTGTGCGACCCAGTAGTCACGCAGCAATTCAATGTACTGTTGGCCAGCTTCGGTTTGAGCGCGCCGCGCCATCAACAATTCGATGGCGGTAGCGTTCATGGCGTTGTAGTGCAGTAACACTTCGCTCAATATTTTATTGCGCAGCGGCACAATGGTGTCTCTGACGCGGCGGGCTTGTGCGTAGGTGGTTTGTTGCCGGTTCAATGCCGATCGAAACGTCGCGCGCAACTCGAGTTCGTAGGCTGTTTGCGCTAGCGTGATGCGTGCGACTTCGGTGCGTGCAACAGCCCGGCCACCCTGGTTCCAGTTGAACAAGGGCAGCGCCACACGCACCGCTGGACCGATATCCCATTCGCTCGCTGTCGTGGCGGGCATGGTTCGGCGACCGAGCGAAACGCCGACGCCAAGTTCGGGTACCCATGAACGAATTCTAGCCAAGCGCAATCGCGCGTTCGCAGCCTCGGCCTCGCGCTGCAAGCTGTCGCGTTCCAAACTTTGTACGACGATCATCGCTTCAGCGTTGGCCGCTGCCGGCGCAAGTGCCGCTGGTAGCGCTGGCAAACGTGGTGAAACCGTCCAGCTTTGTTCTGTTGCTGACAAGCCCAACGTCGTGGCAAGCTGTTGGCGTCGCAACGTTACTTCAATTTGTGATTTGGCAACGTCAAGGTCCGCTTGGGCTTTGTTGTCTTGCTCGCGCAGCAACGTCAAGTCGGGCACATTGCCGGCAGCATGTTGAGCGCTGACAAATTCAAATGATGACGTTGCCAGATCCGCCACAGTTTGTCGCAGTTCGTACAATTGTTGTTCGGCTACCAAGCGATAGAAGCCGATCTCGGCGACGCCGGCGGTTTCAATGGCCATCGCGGTGGCGCGAAGTTGCGCAGCTTGCAGGTCTTGCTTGGCAGCGTTGCGGCGGCTTCCGGTGGTGATCAGTTCAATGATATCCTGCGTGACATTGATTTCCATTTCGCTGAGGTCATCGGCGAGCCCTCGTCGATACAGGAAATCGACATCGGTGGCGCGCGGCGCGGTGGCTTGCGCCACTTGACCCGCTGGAATACCCAGCGCTGTTAGTTCAACCCGCAATCGTGGATTGTTTCGGAGCGCAATGGCAACCGCAGCCTGGGCGTCCAGCGGACGCCGTAGCATGTCGGCGGTAGATGCCGCTTGGGCGTCGCGCGCCGCGGGATTCCACATATCCGCAATGCTGGCCAGGCGTGCGCGCAAGGCTTGGTCCACGGGGACACGCACTGCCCGTGTCGATTGCAAACATCCAGTGATCCCAAACCCAAGCGATATCAATGTAGCGGCCCATTGAGCGGTGCGAATTGAGTTTTGCATACCGTTACTGCACAGAAATAATGCCGGTCACCATATCCATTTTGCACGCGTACGAAAGGTCGCCGGATTTTGCAAACGTAATGGCGATCGCGACTTTTTGCTTCAGCGGTAACGCGCGTTCGATGGTGGTGCCATCACCAACAGCAATCACCACTTCTTTGGCGCATGTTTTGTCCGTCGTCCGAGTAAACACCAAAGTGATGGGCACACCCTTTTTGACGGTGATCTTATTTGGGCTAAAACCTCGACTCGTTACTTCAATAGCAATCGGCGCTGTTACAGTAGCGGGAGGTGGGGCGGGTGCCGGCTTAGTCGCATCGGCGGTTTTGGGGGGCTTACCAGCCTCAATGCCCTTGTCACAAGCGTTTGAGTTGCTGGCAAAAACAAGCACAGTGGCGACAGCGGTGGCGACGACGATTAGCAAGACAGGTTTCATACGCGAGTACTTTCGTGAATTATTTTGAGCAGGTTGGGTACAACAACACACGTTACTTGCCGATCCAAACAATGCCATTGGGTGCGCCGCCAGTTGAAATGACCTTGCTCACGCTTCGGCTTGCAGTGTCAACGACGAGCACTTGACCTTCGCCTTCGTCGGTGACAAAGAGCCGCGTTCCCGATGGGGCAAATGCCAGGCCATGCGGCTTAACACCGGCTGGCATTTCGGCAATTTTGCTGTGCGTAGCTGCATCGAATATCACCAACACTCCACGGTCTTCGACGGCAGCCCAAATTTCTTTGCCGTCGGGTGACATCACCACCTGGCCCGGCACGCCGCCTGGATCAAGCACACGACTATCCGCTTGTATTGCGTTGCCGGTTTCCGTGAGTCGCCAAATCTGCTTTGCAGCCTCGGACGATACAAAAAAGTTGCCGTTGGCCGCGGGCCACGCAGCGACCGGGGTTGCTCCAACGTCAAAGCGCGCGGTTACGGAGTTGTCAGCTAGTGAAACGACAGCCATTTTCCCGGAGGACGATTCGGCTACGAGCAGCGAGTTCAGCCCCGTGGGTGTCACTTCGAGCGGTGCGCTGAGGCCTTCGACGCTCGACGTTTCAACCAGTGTCGCAGCATCGCGGATTGACACCATGCCATGCTCTGCCATTCCTATAACAATTGACTTACCATCGCGGGTGTACGCCGCGTTGTGGCCAGTGGCGTCGATCGATATTACGTTGCGCAGTGCTTTTGGGGCGATCTCAAGTTGGTACACTATTGTTGAAGCTTCGCCGCCTCGGCCGTGCCCACCTGCGCCACCGTGGCCGCCCGATAAGTCACTGCTGATCGCCGTAACCAGTAGTTTGGTGCCATCGGGTGAACTACCAAAATGGTGCGGCTCCATGCCGTTCATCACTGCAAGTTTGCTCACTACGGTCAGCGTGGCTGGGTCGATAATTTGCACTTCACCCGTGCCGCCGTTGGCGATGACCAAGGCTTGCGCTGGTAGTTGCGAAAAGGTACCTCCGTCTGGGCTCATATCCATGCAGGCAGATAGCGACAACGAAAGCAAAGATAGCAGTGCCGTTGTTAGATGCGGTTGAGGTTTCATGTGGACGTATAGGCACGCTCCACCAGCGTGTGACGAACTTTTTAAAATTCGCGTCGTCGCCGCCCGGACGACCGGATGTGCGTGTGGCGCATTTCAAACCGTACTAGCGCTGTCGACGACGCAGCCAGCTTAAGATGCCAGGCAGCACACCGATCGAATATCCGCCAACTAGACCGAATACCCCTGTGTACCCAACGCAAGCGCAGCCCATGGCCCCAACCAACGCGGCGACTGCCGTGGCGGAAAGCCAAAACCAAAGGCCGGCGCGCCAACGGTGGCCGACCGCAGCCATGAGCAAACCCGCTGCCACGCCGCCGACGCTGCAGGCCGTTAGACACATGCTCGGCATATCCGTTGTGCATGCACCGCCAGCCACGCAACAGCCGTGGGATTGATTGGCCCACAATGCCAACGTGAGTGGAATGGTGCCGGCGACGAGCGCTGGCAATACTGCGCGCTGGGCATCGCGACCGCGCCAAAGCATGGCTATTCCGACGAGCAGCGCCGCACTGCCAAATATCGCGGAGGTGGTGATGCGCTGCGAATTACAGCAAGCAACGACAACAACGGCTATTAACGGGATGCTGCCGAGCAAGGCCCACATGCCCCGCCGGATTTCGTAGCGCCGACGCACCTGCCGTTGCAAATGTTGGATATCAAGTTCCGCCATAGAGGTTCCTCCAAATCACGCCCAGGCGTTCAAGTGCACGTTGTCGCCGTTTGCGTTGCGCAGCGGTAGCGTTGGTGAGCCCAGCGGTGTCGTCGTGCTGCCAAAAGGCAGCGTGCACAACGGCGCGATCCGAAATCGATAGATGACTAAGTGCCGCGTCGATGCCGGCGGATATTTCGCGTTGAGCAAGTTCGTCGGAAGTAACATTGCCGCTTGGTTCGGCCATGCCATCGGTTGGTGATTCGCGTCGACGCCGTCGTTTCTGCATCAGCGTGCGACATTCCCAAGCTACGATCGTCAGCGCCCAAGGCAACACGGGTCGAGCGGTGTCGTACTGAGTGGCACGACTAAAAATCTTCATCATGGCCTCCTGTGCGGCATCGTCTGCATCAATGTCGGAGCGCATCATCTTGATGCAGAAGCGTCGAACAATCGGCCAGAGTTCTTCAAATAGCCGTGCAAACGCAGCGCGGTCACCAGTGGCTACGCGGCCAACTAGTTCGCTCAACATGGCCGAGGAAGAAGACTGGGTCACGCTGCGTTAGTCGGGATCAGTGTGCGCAATGCGGGCACTGGGCGCAAGCGCAGCTGGATGGTTCACAAGGACACGTTGTGCCGCAAGGGCATGCGGGAGTAGCGGTTATGGTCGCTGGAGCGAAAAGGAGGCCAAACATGAGCGCGAGGGTCTTCATACTAATCCTTTTGTGAGAGCGGCCTTGGTGGCCGCATCGTTATAGGCGCTATGCCAGTCCGTGTGACAGCCGATTTCAATTAGCGCAGGTAAGCTTGAGCGCGCTTCGCAACAGTATGCTAGTTTGACAGCCTGCGCTTTGTGTTTTCCATCATGGTGTTCGTCACCAGTCTGCGTTTGTTGCTGTCACCAATGGCAATTTGCGATGACGCTTGTGAAACAGAATGCAGCCAAAGCGGTGCAGCGAGTGAAGCTGGTGCTAACGACGGAGAAGGTGTAGGTGTAGTCGCAGAGATTGCAACAACCGATCGTTCGGCGCCGCAACCTCCAGGCCAGTGCCCGCCGGATTGCCAATGTTTATGTACGCATCATCGTAGTTCGATGCTTGCGCCAAGTCTGCTGATGTTGACAGCGCCAGTACCTGGGCAGGTCGCTGCAGGTAATTCTGACGCTCCAGCGTCGCTTCTAGATCTGGGCGCATTGCAGCCACCGACGCCACCGCCTATCGCCTAGTCCAGCGCGCACGAGCGGCCCAGGCAATAGATCATCATCGCGGGTACCCACACGCGTCTGATTCTATTTCGGCTGAGCGTGCTTGATTGGGCAATAGTAGTGCTCTGCGTTGCAGGGCCACACGACGCATTCGTCGGCATGTAGCTGGCGGGGCGTTGACGTCTCATGCGGATGAACGGGCGCAGGCCAGGTTCATTCTTTGCTCTAGGAATAGCGATGCTAAAAATACCGACAGTGCTGGGTTTGACCAGCGTGTGCCTGGCTGGCCTACTTGCACAGCACCGAATTGCTCAGGCCGGCGAAGCCCTGACGCTCGACGCTGCATTAGCGCGCGCGGTGCAACGGCCGCAACTTGCGCTTTCGCAGCAAGATATTGATGCTGCTAGCGACAACGTCAGGTTTGCTGGGACGCCGCTGTACAATCCGATTATCACCGTCGAGGCCGGGCCGCAGTTCGGTGAAATTCCACTATCGCCGCTGCTCAATTTGGGCCTTGACCAAACCATCGAACGCGGCGGGAAACGCGACGCGCGCCAACGCGCAGCCCAAGGTGCACGCCAGCTCGCGGTCGCCATGCGTGGCGATGCAATGCGCCGCGCGCGTTTGGCGGCGTGGCGCGCATTTGAGTTGGCGTTGGTTAGTAAACAACGCATCGCGGTACTTTTGCAGGTGGAGCAATTGGCTACCACCGTGCTCGATGCGACGCGACGGGCCCAAGCCGCCGGGGGGGCGACGACACTTCGACTCAATGCACTGTTGGCCGAGCACGGCCGGGCTGTGCAACAACGCGCCGCTGCAAATCTCGATTATCAGCGCGCTTTGGCCGACTTGGCCACCGAGATCGGGGCCGCGCCCGACGCTGAAATCGAACCAGTTGGTGAGATCTTTACCAGTCGTGCGCTACCTGCATTCCCTGCGGCTATGGAGTCGAAGCTTCATTCCGCGTTAACCATCGCAACGGCGCAGATTGATTTGGCGGCATCTGAACAGCGCGTCGCCGACGCTGACGCTGTGCCGGATTTCACCATTGGCTTGGGCTATTCGTATCAAGCTACGCCCGATATTCAACACGGGGTTTTTGCGCGACTTTCGATTCCAATGGCATTTCGTAACCACAACGAACGCGCCCGTGCCATGGCCCGCAGTGAATCGCGTAAAGCGACGGTGGTGCGCGGTTTGGTTGCGAACGATTTAGCACGGCGCACCCAAGTGGCGCGTCGCAATGTTGGGTTCGCCGACGCGGCGGTCGCAGCATTTGACGAAACGATCACCAGCAAACTGACGGAGAACTTGGCGTTGGCGCAAGCCGCCTTTACCCGGGGCGCCATTGA
>JAGPDK010000152.1 GCA_018057605.1 Kofleriaceae bacterium
ACCGCCATGCATGGCCCGTACACCGTGCACCGCAACATCAAGCCAAGCAACGTGCTGATCACCAAAGACAGCCGCGTCGTGCTTTGCGATATCGGCTTGGGTGCCAGCATCCTGCCCGGCGACCCATCCAACATCCGCAGCGTGGCGTATCTCGCACCTGAACTTTCCAGCGATCGAACAGTTGACGGCAAAGCCGATTTCTACTCGCTGGGCGTGTTGCTTTTTGAAGCATTTACCGGCCGTACGCCGTTCGCGACGCTCGATGGCAGCCGCGAGATTCAGTTTGCCAAAGCCACGTCCGACGCGCCACCACCGTCGGCGTTAACCAAAGAAGTACCGGCCGACCTCGACCATTTGACCAGCGCGTTATTGCGCCGCGATCCGACCGATCGCGCAGGCGCCGCGGAAGTGCAGCGTGTGCTCGAGCCAAATCGCAAGCCGCGGCGCTCGGCCATCATCGAAGCGCTTACTTCGGTGCAGGACCATATGCCGGCACCACGCCTTCCATTGGTCGGGCGTCAAGCGGAAATGAGTTTGTTAGCCGGCGCATTATCGGGCGCAAAACGTACTGGGGCGACGCTGCAATTGGTGCTCGGTCCGTCGGGCATCGGTAAAACCGCGCTGACCGAAGCATTTGCGCGGCAACTCGCCACCGATTCGATCGTCCTGACCGCCCGATGTCACGAACGCGAGACGCTGCCCTTTAAAGCGTTTGATGCCATCGTCGATGCGTTATCGCGCCGCCTCAAACAACTGCCGGCGCAGACCCGGGCGCGGGTGTTGCCCGAGCGTGCCGACTTACTGGCCGAATTGTTTCCGGTGCTGCGCCGCGTCGAAGGTATTGGCGGTGGTGCTCGCAAGTGGCGAGGTGCCGATCCCGGCGAGCTCCGCTTGCGCGCCTTTGCAGCATTACGCGAGCTACTCGCAGCACTCGCACGCCATGCCCCGATGGTCATCATTATTGACGACGTTCACCAAGCTGACCTCGATAGTCTCGATTTGCTTGCCCATCTTGTGCGGCCGCCTGCAGCCCCACGATGTTTGTTTATTGCGTCAGGCCGCCGCGGCCCGGTCATCGATCACATCTTGCAGTTGCAGGCCCGCGGTTCGTTTTGCGACGTTAAAACCTTAGACCTTGATCCGCTGCCACTCGAAGAAGCCGAACTGCTAGCCGATATTGCAGCGAGTCATTTTGATCTAAACCTTGACAACCCGCGAGCGATTGCCATCGCGTCCACCGGCCATCCCGGATTTGCCATTGAACTGGTGCGCGCCCGTAGCGAAGCCTTGGATGCCGCCGACGCCGCCGATGCGGCACGCACCAAACACAACGAATTTAGCGAAGACGAGTCCGACGGCGCCGACATCGCCGAACTCGACCCGCGCCACGTGAGCGAAGGCTCAATTGCCAAACGATTGCCCGACACCGACATCAACAGTTTGTTGGCTTCGCGGGTGAACCGACTCACGCCACATCAACGCAGCATCCTTGAAGTTATCGCGATTTTGGGCACGCCGGTGAGTATCGAGTTGATCGCGACGGCGGACGGCCGCTCGTTTGCGCATTGCATTCCAGATGTTGAATATCTCATGGATCACGATTTGATCGTTGCCTCGGGCTTAACCGTGGATGCGATTGTTGAGGTCTATCACGATCGTATTCGCGAGGTGGTGCTCAACCAAATCGAGCTGCCACGCAGCGGCCAACTGCATCACCAAATAGCCCAGGCGTTAGAAAGTCGTGAAGACGCCGATCCTGAACGCTTGATGCACCATTGGCGTGCTGCCGGGCAAACTCGGCGCGCCGTCGACTATGCGTTTGCCGCTGCGCGCCGTGCTGCCGATGCACTGGAATTTCACCGCGCTGTCGACCTGTATCAAACCGCATTGGCCGAACAACTGCCAGCGGACGTGATGCGAGCAACCCGAATCGAACTGGCCGAGGTCCTGTTGTTTGTTGGCCAGTCTTCGGCGGCCGCCGACGAATTCTTAGCCGCGAGCCGTGACGCAACGCGGGAGCAAATGATTGACCTGCGACGGCGTGCGGCGTTAGCGCTTTTTAACGCAACCGACATCGAACGCAGCGCCGAACTGATGGCCGAAGTCACCGCCGCACTCAACTTACCCGCAGAAAAAAAAGTCGGCTTATTCGGCGGCTTGTTCGGCCGCAAACCAGCGCGCTTCACGGCACGCGAAGCATTTTTCGAACGCCGCGCGCCCGAGACGCTTGCCGCCATCGACGTCGTCACCCTCGATGCGTTATCAACGGCTTCGATCGAGATGGGCGTGGCCCACCCGCAACGGGCCTTTGACGCGCACACACGGTTCTTAGAATTATCCTGTAACATGGGTGATTCGATTCGCTATGCACGCGCGTTGTGCGCCGAAGCGGTGTGGAAATCGTCGGTCGACCCCGGCGCGGCAACTCGCGTCGAACATCTGCTTGCAACCGCTGAAGCTGCGGCAGCGATCGACGGTGGCGCGTTGGAACGTGCGCAGATTCAGCTCACCCGGGCCATCACGGCGTTTCACCTCGGCAACCTTGCGGCGGCGCAATCCGCGATCGCGGAAAGCCTGGTCTCGCTTGAAAGCGAATGCCGTGGCGCAATCTGGGAAACCCGCACGGCCCGCATGTATGCCGGTTGGATCGCATGGCACACCGGCGACCTCGGTGCATTTGTTACCCAAAGCCGCAATTGGTACGACACCGCGAGTAGCAACGGTGACCACTTCAGTGCCAGCACCTTATCTATTGGGCTTGGCAATTTAGCCTGGGCACTCCAACGTGACACCACGCTAGCGCACGAACTCATCGAAACCGCTGTCCAAATGTGGACCAATCGCCCAGTGCCAATGCACCATTTGATGGTTGCGGTTGCACAGGTCAACCTTGAGCTGTTGCGCGGCAACACCCATGCCGCCGCCGATCGGTTAGCGCGTTACGAAGCGATTCATAGCAAACCCGACCTCGATCGGTTGCATCTGGTTCGCACCACGCTTTCGAGCATGCGCATGCGCGTTGCCCTGGCACGTGCTGACATCGCCGACCGCGAAAAAGACAACAAAGCACTGCAAACGGCCCTCACCACCGTGCGCAACGAACGCAAACAACCGCGCATTGCATCACCTACCAATGACGCCTTGTTTACGCAGATGAACGCAGCGGTGTTGTCATTCACCGACAGCCGAGCTGCGATCGCGGAATTTCGCAGCGCGGCAACCTTGTATGGACAACTCGGGCAAACCATGGTGGCCAACGCGTGTCGGTGGCGCGCCGCACAACTCATCGGTGGCGCCGTCGGCATCGCCGAGACCATGGCCGCAGTTGACGAAGTGAAACGGCACCCCGTTGCCAATCCTGAAAAATTGTTAGCGTTCCTGGCACCCGCCGTAACGGGTTAGAACGTGTCCGATGAAGTTTCATTCACGCACACAAGCGCGTGGAAGGATTGAGCCCAATGGGCTTACCTACGCCACCTTGAATCAGGTTTTGCGCGCCGTAGAAGCTTGCCCCCAGGCGTAAGGTTTCTCTATACTGAACCTTGCGAATGTCCTCGGCGCCTTTAAGTATCAAGCTGCGATGCGCGTCATGGGCTCAACTCGCCAGCATTCACAAGCGTGATCTTTCCCGCGGCGCATTATTTCTCAAATCGGCCGCCACACCTCCTGCACTTGGCACTCCGGTGCAAGTCGACCTCTTGCTGCCGAGTGCAACGCTAATTACCTTGCACGGCGTGGTGCATCTACATCTTGCGGCCGACGACGCTAGCGGCCGCGGCCCAGGCATTGATGTCAAACTCGCGCCGATTCCTCCGAGCGCGATGTGGCTCATTGAAAACGCACTGCAATCAGAACAACGGGTACGCGCAGCCTCGGACATGGGCACCCCGGCGTCGCCTCGTGCAGCTTCCGTAGTGGCGCCACTGCCAGGACTTGCTGATAGCGCGGATATGACAAATGCCGAAGAGGATTTGCTCGCCGCCTTGACCTCCGAGCTGGAGTCGCTGCGGCGGCTCAATCCATTTCAAGTCTTGGGTGTTGGCTACGAATCTGGCGATGCTGAAGTGCGCAGCGCGTTTGGCGATTTGACCAAGCGCTATCATCCCGATCGTTTTGCACGCTATCAGAACGAACCTTTGCGTAAATTGGCAGCTGAAATTTTCATCTTGATCCGCGACGCATATCGCCGCCTTTGCGATGTCCCTGGTCGAGCCACTGCGATGGCAGCCGCTGGCTACGTTTCGTCGCCACGGCCGGTCGCAGCGCCGCGCGCCACAACGGCGCCTGTGCCACCCGTGCCACCCGCCCGTGCCACCCGCGCACCATCGATGAATGAGTCGGTTGTCCGGGTGATTCGACCGCCGACGCACAACGACACGCCCCTTGGCGCACCATTGCCACGGTCGATACCGCCAACGCCTGCGCCGGCATTGCAACCCTTAGCCGCCATGCCCACGGAGCGACGGCCGGTACTACAACCACCGCCGCCACTCCATGGCGATGCTCGCGACCAATCTTCGATCGATGCGCTCCTCGATGTTGGCAAAGTTGCCGACGCGCTCGCGGCGTACAAAGTGATGGCGAAAGTTAATCCCCAAGATCGGATGGCGCGCGCCGGCGTCGAATTATGCGAGGGCCTGCAATCGCTCGCGGCCAAAGATCGACTCGAAGCCGCGCAACGCTTTGAAGCCGTGTTAGAACTTGATCCTTCAAATGAACGCGCGGCACGCGAGCTCGCCGAAATGCGCCGCATGGCAACCAACGAGCGAAAAGGTCTGTTGACCAAGCTCATGCACGCAAAGGATTGATGTGTCGAGGATCATAGGCATCGACCTTGGCACCACCAACTCCTGCGTCGCAGCGCTGGACGATAAGGGCACACCGCGCGTGCTTGCCGCCGAAGACGGCTCGCGCACCATTCCGTCGTGGGTGAGTTGGACCGCCGCTGGCACGGTCGTGGTCGGCGCCCAAGCGCAACGCCAAGCCGTTTCGAATCCAACCGGCACGGTATTCGGCGTAAAACGCTTGATTGGCCGCAAGGTCAACGCCGAAGACGTGGCATGGTTCGCGCGGCTTGCGCCGTTTCGCATCATTGCAGCCACCAACGGAGATGCATGGGTACGCGTTGGCCATAGCGGCGCCGCCATCAGCCCGCAAGAAGTCGCCGCGCATGTGTTGCGGCGCCTGCGTGCGGTCGCTGAACACGCACTCGGTGAGCCGGTAACCCGTGCGGTCGTCACCGTGCCGGCCTACTTCGACGAAATGCAACGCCAAGCAACGCGGCACGCCGGAACGATCGCAGGACTCGATATCGTACGGATTTTAAATGAACCAACGGCCGCCGCACTCGCCTACGGCGCGCATCGAGTTGGCGCCGGCCGGCGCATGATCGCGGTCTTTGATCTAGGTGGTGGCACGTTTGATATTTCGATTATGGCCGTCGAAAACGGCATTTTTGAAGTGCTTGCAACCGGCGGCGACAGCGCATTAGGCGGCGAAGATTGGGATCGTCGGATTCTCGAAACTTTCATGGATGAGGTGTTTGATAAACATCGCGTCGACCTCACGCATAATCAAGTAGCCATGTCGCGCCTGCGCGAAGCTGCCGAAGCTGCAAAACGCGCGTTATCGACGTCGACCCAAACCACGATCGAATTACCTTTTTTGTGCGACGACAGTCACGGCGTACCCATGCATTACACCCGCACCTTGACCCGCCAAGATGTGGAAGCAAAATCACGTGATTTGCTCGATCGTTTGACGGCACCCTGCAAACGCGCGTTGGCCGACACCGGCTTGACCCTGGCCGACATCGAAGAAGTGCTGTTGGTTGGCGGCATGACCCGGTGGCCAGCCGTGCAGACATTGGTTGAAAAAATCTTTGGTCGCAAACCTTCCAAAGGTGCCAATCCCGACGAAGTTGTCGCCCTCGGGGCCGCGGCTTACGCTGGCATTCTGAGTGGCGAAGCCGACGACGCGGCGTTGCTTGATGTCACGCCACGCGATATTGGCATCAAGGTCGGCGATAGCCAATTCGTCACCATTATTCCGCGCAACTCCATGCTACCGGTTCGTGCACGTCGACTGTTCGCCACCACCAGCCAAGATCAAAAATTTGTGGCAATTGAGTTGTATCAAGGCGAAGACGACAATGTCGGGGGCAATCGGCGTCTCGGACGGGTGGTCTTGAGCGATCTGCCCCCTGGGCCCGCCGGCTCGGTACGCGTAGAACTGATCTTGACCATCGACGTCGAATCGATTCTTAATGTCACGGCGCGAGAATTAAAAAGCGGCCAAGAAGCCAGCGTTACCATTCGTCCTACCGGCGGGTTGTCGCAAGATGAAATTTTTGAAATCATCGCACGCCGACGTCAAGAATCGAGCGTGGTCGCGAAGCTCCCAACCAATGATGACAATAGCGTGCGCAATCTTAGCGCCGCTGAACTCCTGAACGATGGCAGCCGGCCCAAAGGCGAAACGAAGTGAATCAACTCCCTGCCGCAACTGCGCAGGCAGTGCTGCAGATCGCCGACGCGGTTGGCGCATTGATGGAAGCTTGGGGCTTCAAGCGCAACATGGGGCGCATGTGGGCCTTGTTGTATCTTGAGCAACGGCCGTTATCAGCACCTGAGATTGGTGACCAACTCGGGCTTTCGTCGGGTGCCGTTTCCATGTTGCTCGGTGAATTGACCCAATGGGGCGCAGTTCGAAAAACCTGGGTCGTTGGCGAGCGCCGCGAGCATTACGAATCCGAAACCAGCATTTGGAAAATGGTTTCGCGGGTGTTTCGCGAACGGGAGCTACGCTGGATTGAGACCGCCGCCGACTCGTTTGCGGCAGCGAGTGCGGTGATCCAAGCTGACGCCGCGCGCCAGCCCAGCGAACAACAGCGCCAGTTAATGGATCGCGTCAACGGCCTGGTGCAACTTGCGCACATCGGCGCACACCTGCTCAAATCCATGCTTGAAGGCGACTCGATCGATACTCTGCCGCTCAAATCCATCGGCGAATTGTCGTCGCTCATCCGCCAAGCTAGCCAGAAGCAGCCTTAACGTCGGTTTCTGCATATTTCCCGCAACTTTTCAGGCATCGGTGTGTCTACGCCTGCGTTGGAGGAAAGTATGTCACCGCGCGTGCTCCGTCGTCGCTACGTTTTTGCCGTGCCACTTTGCGTGGGTGCGGTGGTGGCCGCAACCACTCAACCCGTAACGGCGCGGCGTCCGATGAGCACGCCCGCACCGGCGCCAACGTTTGAGTTGGAAAACGCTTCTGTGGGCGGCCTGGCCACTGCCGCGGCGACTCCGGGGTTTGCCAGCAGCAATGCGATTGCGGCAATTTCCGACGGCACCATACAACTTGGGGCCATTGCCATTGATGAAGATAGTGGCGCACTGGTGCGGACCAATCGTAGCGGCAAACTCGTCGCCCGTCTGCCTTTGCGTAGTGGCGCAGCTCAGTTGGTCTACGATCCACAACGCAAGCTCGCTTATGTTACCGACCGTACCGCTGATCGCGTTGTTGTCGTCGAAGTGTCGGCCACTGGGCTCAAACAACGCGCGGCGTTCGCCACCGATGGCGAACCATTTGGCATCGCCCTGTCGCCAGACAAACAAACGTTGCTGGTGACCGCCATCGCTGACCGCACGCTGACCGCGTTTGATCCAGCCAACGGCACGGTAAGATGGAAGCGCAAACTCTCAGCCGAGCCACGCGGTGTGGCCATTTCCGCCGACGGCAAGCGCGCGGCCATTGCCTATCTTGAAACCGGCACCGTCGATTACCTGATGATGAGTGGCGAAGTCGGCCAAGTTCGCCACGTTACCCTCCAAGCGACAGCACGCTCGCGTAATGCACCTGGCGAAGCCCCACCACGCGCGTTTGCCCGCAATTCTTTTGCAGTGCAATTTATGGGCAACAACATCGCCTTAGTGCCTTTTCAACGTTCGGTACCGGTACAGGACCGCGTCCGCGAAAATACCGATAGCTACGGCGGCGGATTTTCCGCACCAATTACCCAACACCTAGCTTTTGTTGGCTTCCAAAACGAGCGCATTAACCAAGCAGTTGCCCACGTCAGCAATCATCAAGTGCGCGCCTTGGCGTGGGACGGCACCTCCGACACACTCTATCTCGCCGGCCTAGGTAACGACACGCTCGTCGCGATTCGCAATGCGTCGCAAAACAACCCGGCAGCGCAAACCAAGGTTGCCTTAAATGCGGACCAAGATCGCTGCGGTCCCACCGGCTTGGCGATCGCCAGCGACGGCTCCGTCGCAGTGTGGTGCAGTTTTCGCCGCAGTGTTGCCACGGTATTTTTCACCGAGGAAAACAATGCGGTGGTCGGCACGGTGTCGCACGGCGCGACGTTGGTGGCCAGCGCACTTTCAACCAAGCAACACCAAGGCATGGTTGCCTTTCACATCGCAGACGCACGCACCTCCGCTGGCGGTGCGATGGCCTGCTCAAGCTGTCACCCGGATGGCCGCACCGATGGCCTGACCTGGCGCATCGAAAAGAATGAGCTGCAAACCCCGGTGCTCGCAGGTCGCATCGCAGGCACGCACCCGTATAAATGGGACGGCGGAGACAAAAACCTAGCCATCAGCCTGACCTCAACCGTGCGCCGCCTGGGCGGCATGGGCATCGACGCCAACATGGCCACGGCCCTCGCTGCCTACCTTGAAAAACTTCCTCGACCACGCGCGCCAACCCGCAACCCAGATCAAGTAGCGCGCGGCAAAGCGCTCTTTGAAAGTGCAGCCGTGGGCTGCAATAGCTGTCACCATGGCGCCGCGTACACCGACAATGAATCCCACGCCCTCGACGGAACGTTGGCCAATGTCGACACCCCAAGCCTAATCGGCCTTGCAGCGAGCGCGCCGTATTACCATGATGGCAGCGCGGCAACGCTGCCGTCGATGTTGCGCAACCATGGCATGGTGTTTGGCATGGCGGATACCGACAAACTAAACAGCCAACAAGTCGCCGACCTCACCGCCTTTTTAGAGTCATTGTAAGATTTCAGCTTTTTGCACGAAATCGCCGACGTTAAGTTGCATCGCTGCGGCTAACCCTGCTGTCACGCGACCAACCACGGTGTAGCGGCCTTCTAGGTGCGGCGCGCGCGCGTGCATCACAAACCATTGTGACCCACCAGTATCTTTGCCGGCATCGGCAAAGCCAACTGCACCGGCGGCGAATTGTGCAGGGCTACCGTCGAGCAAGGCACCCACTTCGCTAGGCACGACAAAGCCTGGGCCGCCCCAACCGGTGCCGGTTGGATCACCACCTTGCACCACAAAATTGCCGACAAAGCGATGGAAGCGTAAGCCGTTGTAATAACCACGTTGCGTCAAATCACGAATCACCGCAGCATGCCACGGGGCCAAGGTGCCATCGATTGCTATCTCGATAGGACCACGCGACGTCTGCAACCGCCAGCGCACCAGCTCAGGCCACGGTGCCAAGCCCGGCGCGAAGGCCACAGCCACCGACGTTGGGTTAACGTCGGCCGGCGGCGGCGCCGTAGTGCCGTCACTGACTTTTTTGGCGGCGGCGAATTTCGCTAGGCAATCGGTGCGCGCGGCCATCACGACTGGATGCGCCACCACATTGCTACAAATGTCCGCCCCGCCCTCGACCGTGTACTTGCCAATGACACTGAGCAGCCCCGATGCCAACTCTGGGTCGTGTTCGGTTGCGGCCCGCCGTAACAACGCCGATGCAAGGACGGAAGCATCGGCCACGTTTGCTTCGAGGCCACGATCAACCGCATCGCTTGCAGCGCCAACTACGACGGCATAATTCGACGCCAACGCAGCCACCACCGTCGACCATGGTGCAACGATGCCGTCAACCGCAGCGAGTGCGGCCGCCTGCACCGTCGGATCGGCGCTCGCCAGCATGACGCCAAGCAACCGTTGCCGATCAGTGAGCAGACCAACGCCGGCTTTGATGACATCAACCACCATAACCGCGCGATCGCCTGCGGCGATTGCCGTGCCGCCGCAGGTCATAAGCGTCGCATAATCGGTCGCGCGCCCACCTCGTTGCAACAATGTTTGGGCCAGGCACTGCAACCGGGCCACTACCGCCCGGGGCAATTTTGATGCAGCCGGTTGCGCTAAGATGACATCAGCTACCTGCAAGGCCGCGACGGTGCCCGCAGCGAGCGTCGCGTGCTTGGCCACCGACGGCACTGCCGCGCCGAGCGAACTGAGTGATGCGGCTACCAAGTGCGCTGCGCGCACATCGCCGGTTGCAAAACATGACGCGATACGAGCGCGCGCGGCGGCCGCAACCTCGACGCTGTGGCGACTAGCCAAAGCGCTAATGGCCTCAAAAGCTACGCGCCAATCACCATCGGCGAGCGCGGCCAACAAGGGTGCCGAGGCCGGCATCCATGCTAACCGGCGGCCAAGCCCCGCGACCGCAGCGGCGCGAATTTCAGGATCCTTATCAAGCAGACTCCAAGTCAAAGCGCGCACGGTGCTGATCAACTCGGGCGGCACCGCCGTCTCGTCAGTTTTAGGCGGCACAACTTGGCGCGACAACGCATACACGGCGGCATACCGCACGGCGCGTTCAGGCCGACGTGCCGAGGCAACCAGCCCATCGACGGCGACGCTGTGAAGTAGCAACTTGCGCCGCCCATGTCGGCCCAACGCCAACGCAGCGAGTTCGGCCGTCAAGGGATCACGCGATTGCAGCGCGGTTGCCAATGCGGACTGCGCGGAAACTGTGCCGGCCCGGCCTAAGGCCTCCAACAC
>JAGPDK010000153.1 GCA_018057605.1 Kofleriaceae bacterium
GAATTTCAGACCCGCAGTGAACCACTGAGTTGCCTCATACTTAACGCCGGCGTCGGCGGCCAGCGTGGCGTCACCGCTGACGGTTTTGAGTTGCATTTTGGCACCAACCATCTCGGTCACTATTTGTTAACTCGCCTGTTATTCGACAGTTTGACGCCGACGATCACGGCCACCGGCGCAGTTGCGCCGCGCATCGTGATTGTTGCCAGCAATTCGCACAAACAGGCGCGCGCACTCGACCTAACAAAGTTGCAGCAAACCACGACGAGCTATAGCGGCATGCCTGAGTATGCGGTTTCCAAGCTTTGCAACATGCTGTTTATGCGCGAACTGAATCGACGCATTGCGGCACGGGCTGGTGCCGCTAACGCAGATAACCTGCCCCCCATTCACACCTATGCACTCAACCCTGGCCGCGTCGCCACCGACGTGTGGCGTCGCATCCCTGCGCCATTTCGATGGCTGTTCAAAAAAACCATGATCACCGCCGATGTCGGCGGTTCGTATATCGTGAAATGCGCGGCAGGTCCCGCGTTTGCTACCCACTCTGGTCGCTACTACAGCCGCGGCGCCGAATTCCAACCAAGTGCGTTAGCGACTAACGATGCGCTTGCCAGCGAGTTGTGGCAGCGCAGTGCGCAATGGGTGGGCCTGCCCGCGGCCGGGTTAACTTGGGCGGGTGATTGAAGCTGCGTTTTTTGGGGCGGGCGACCGCACTCGCCCGCCAGCAACACGGCCAACCGGCACCTGCCCTAGCCGCCGAATAAGCGCGATTGCGCGGTAACTTCGGACCGACGGCGTTGTTTGCCGCGACGCATACGACGGTATCGATGGCCATCAGGGCTATTAACGCCAAGTTCAGCCGCTGGCAACGCCAGTTGAAAACCAAGTTCGAGCGAATCAATGATGTCGGCCGGTTGCGCCGGACTAATGTCCGCAGCCAACGTAACGGTGCTTGCACCGCCGACCACCACACCGACAACCTCAACCGAAATCGCAACCGCACCATGGGCATCACCGAGACATGCGCCTAACCGATCGGCCAATACTGCAGCGTCAATGACCGTTGGTACAAACGTCAATTCAACCGTGCGCCATGTGCCATCGGCTTTGCCAACTTTGAAGCGCACCTGGGCAGCAGCTTCGCCACGACCTTTCAATACCAATGCTAACCGCTCAGCCAACGTGCCAATCGCCGCTGCCGCTGAATGCTCCGGCGTAATCGCGATGGATTCGCTGGTAACTGCACGCCCACGATAGGCAACCAACCGCGCAGCTTCACGGCTATCGCCGCGCGCCAAAGCTTGCAGATCCATGCCGAAGCCATCGTCACTCGCGGCGCCGCCGAAAGTCCCGCCGCCCGACGCTGCCGTCCCAGTGGTCGGCTCTGGCAACGAGGCAAATTCGCCGAGGGTTCGTACGCCCAACGCGCCCAACATGTGTTGAACCTCCGGCGAAATTGGCAACATCGAAAGCGGCAACGGCGCTAAGAATGCCGCGGCACCACCGCGTGGCACCGAGATCACCGCCGCCACATCTTCCATCCGTGCTGACGTCGCGCGCATTTGTGATGCTGCGGCCCAGGCAGTAAATTTGTCGTCGGCAATGCCAATGCGGACGCTGACACCATGCGCGGCAATCAGCTCTCGGGCCCGCGCACCAAACGTTGCGCCACGCGTGCCAGCTGGCACCTCGGCATACAATGCGTAGTGCAAACCGCTGGGCCCAGTGCGGCCGCCCCGATCCACCATCGGTGAAATCGCAAGCAGTGATTCGGCAATGCCAGCCACCAGCTCGCGCTCAGCCGCGTGGGATTCAGCCATCACTTGCAATTCCGGGCTGAGTTGACGCGCCACCGGGGCCGACATACCAGCACGCACGCCCACCATGTAAGCATTGCGCGAGTACGCCACCACGGGGGCACCAGGTGCCGCAACGGTCAGCGCAACCGCTTTGCCAGTCAGACTTGGGTCATGACGGGTGGCGGCTTGAAGAGCAAATTGAGGGATATGAATGCAAGCGATACGCATACTGTTACCTCTACACTACTGGTCTGATGTTCAGTGATAGCACGCTTTCATGTTCAGGATCGCTTCAATTCGTATCTATTTGAAATTATTGTATTAAAAAAATTTCAATGACTGTATTTCGAGCTGGTTCAGGGCGTATGGAGCAGTGATTGAGCAGCGATCAACGGAGTAGTCACCTTGCAAGTTTACCTGCGACTGCACAAAAAAGATCGACAAAAGTATGCAGCGATAGAGATCTCGCCTCAGACCGGCAACCGAGCAACCAGATGTGCAACCAGCGGGCCCGGGGCGTCGACGTGCAGCCAATGTCCCGCATCCAGCACCACCGTTTGCACGTGCGCTGGCAGTACCTGCAAGCGAGCCAAGTCCGCGTCGGAAACTGTCTTGCCGCGACGCGCCACCACAAAATCGATCGGCGCTCGGTCGTCGACTAGGTACGACCAGAAATCTTGGGCAAAATAATCATCGAGTAGCGCCCGCACCACGGCCAAATCCAACCGAAGCGCGTACTGATCTTCAACCCGGTGCACCGACAACCCCAACCATTGCGCAATGGCCAGCGGTTGGCCGGCGTCCACCACCGCTGCAACAAATGCGTCACGACTGGCCCAGGTGGCCGGCAAACTTTCGAGTAACGCCAGCACCGTGGGCACACTATGCAACGGCGGATGCCACGCGTGCGGGCGCGCGCTGGGCGTCGAATCCAAAATGAAGCGATGCAACGGTGTCAGGCGATCACTTGCAATACCACTGAGCGCGAGCGCCACTTTGCCCCCAAAGCTGTGTGCAGTTAACGCTTCAACTTGCATGCCTTGGTCACGCAGTTGGTTCAACGTTTCCGCCAGATCGAGCGCACACGCTGCCAACGTATGGGGTGCGGTGCCGCTCGGCGATTTACCATGGCCGCGCAAATCGATGAGCACGGCACCCCACGTCGGTGCGGCGTCGAGAAACTTGCGCGCAATGCTGCGCCAGTTGCCGCCACTGCCGAAAATGCCGTGGGTCAGCGCTAACCAGTGCGTTGGTGTCACGCCAGCGCCCGCGACCACTTCGTAATGCAGGATCGTCATACGCCGTAGTAGCCTGGGCTGCATACGATGTCGAGGGTCGCGGCTGGCCGGTAGTTGCCGGTAGTTGCGACCACGGCTGGAGCACGCAGCCGACAGCGCGGTAGATTGCGACGATGAGTCTGCTCAACGATTTGAACAGCGCCGGTTTTTCGCTGGCAGCCGCCTTGCCCACCGATGCGGCCATCGCGCTAGCACCTGCGCTTGCGGTACCGTTGGCTGCCGCGCCCAGTGCATTACTCATTGGCAACACGCGTGATTTGTGGCCGCGCTTTGTTGCCGCGTATCGCGCTGATGCCAGCCTGCGGTCGGCACGCGATCCATTCGATACGTTCGTTGAAACTGCACTCACCGCGGTGCTCGAACAGCGGGCTGTGCGCTTCGCCCATCGCACCTACGATCAAGCGTATGTGCCGATGCAACGGTTGGCCGAAGCAGCGCGGCTCGGCGTGCTTTCCGCCACGCATCTCGTTATCCACCGACGTTACGGCCCGTGGTTTTCGTTGCGCGCGATCGTCGCCTACGAAGGCCCTGCCGATGCGTTGGTCGAAGGCTTTGCCGGGTGTGACGCCCGTGAGTGCCGGCGGCGCTGTCAGCCGTTGTTCGATCATGCGATGACCGGCAGCCCCACCTGGCGCGACTGGCTAGCCGTGCGCGCGGCCTGCTCCGGCGGCACGGATTGGCGTTTTTCCGACGAGCAGATCATTTATCACTACACCAAAGACCGCCGCGTCATCGGTACCGGCATGACCCTGGCGGACTACAGTCTGTGCGAAAATACCGCTGCTTTTGAGGGCTGAACATCTGTTCCCGTGGCGACTTTTTGGGTAGGCTTGCTGGGTTGTGGTGGACGCACTTGACCCTTTTCATCCGTTAATCGCCGCGTGGTTTCGCGCCAAGTTTGGCGCGCCTACCGCGCCGCAGATCGATGGTTGGCCGCATATCGCCAAAGGTGACGACGTCCTGATCGCAGCGCCCACCGGCTCGGGCAAGACCTTAGCTGCATTTTTGGCGTGTCTTGATGAGTTGCTCAAACGAGGCCTCGCGGCCCAACAGCGCCACTTGTTTGGCGTCGCCCCGCCCGATGCACCGCCCAATCGCACGTCGATCTTATATTTGTCGCCACTCAAAGCACTATCAAATGACGTCCAGCGCAACCTCGAAGGCCCGCTGGCCGAGCTGCGTGAATTGGCTCCAAGCATGGGAGTCCGGTTTCCGGACATTCGGGTTGGGGTGCGCACCGGTGACACGCCGATGGCCGAGCGTGAAAAGATGGCCAAGCATCCGCCCGATATTTTGGTCACCACGCCGGAATCGCTGTACATCATGCTCACTACCGTGCGCGGCCGCGCCGCACTATCTGAAGTGCGCACCGTTATCGTCGACGAAATTCACGCCGTCGCCCACGACAAACGCGGCGCGCATCTAGCGATCTCATTAGAACGCTTGGATCGCTTGGTCGAGCAGCATGGCCAACGCAAACCGGTTCGAGTTGGCCTGTCGGCAACCCAGCGGCCGATCGACCGTATTGGCCGGTTATTGGTCGGCATGCGTCGGCCGATGCCGCATCTGGTCGACTCGGGCCATCGCCGTCATGTCGATCTCGCTATCGAAATTACTGACGACGAATTGGGTGCAGTTGCCTCCCACGAACAATTTGGCCGAGTTTACGATCGCATCGCTGCGTTGGTCAGTGAACATCAGTCCACCATCGTGTTTGTTAACACTCGGCGGTTGGTTGAACGGGTAGCTGCGGCGCTTGAACAACGCCTCGGCGAAGATCATGTGGTTGCACACCACGGTTCAATGTCGCGGACGATGCGTTTAGCAGCCGAAGAAAAGCTCAAATTCGGCCAGGTTAAATGCGCGGTGGCCACCGCATCGCTAGAGTTGGGTATCGATGTCGGCGCCGTGGATCTGGTTGTGCAAATCGGTTCGCCGCGCTCCATAGCAACCTTGTTACAGCGAGTTGGCCGCTCGGGCCACCAACTGCGCGGCACGCCCAAAGGCCGGCTGTTTGCCGTGACCCGAGATCAGTTAGTTGAATGTGCCGCCCTGATTCGTGGGGTTGGCCGCGGCACCCTCGACGAAATTGTCATTCGCGAGGCACCACTCGATATTCTGGCGCAACAAATTGTGGCCATTTGTGCGGCGGAAGGTGGTGCTGGTAGCGCCGAATCAACCATTGCGCCGACGGCGGACCTCGCTACCGTGCCCGGCGAGGATAAAGACAGCGCCCTAACGCTGGCGGACAATACGGCCGCGCCGACGACGCCGCTACCATTAACCGGCAGCGGCGTGAGTGAGCGTGAGTTACATGCGTTGATCACCGGCGCCAGCAATTACAGCGCCCTGCCCGACGAGCAATTTGAACAAGTACTGCACATGCTCAGCGAAGGCGTATCCGACCGGCGCGGCCGCAATGGTGCCCATTTGCATCGCGACCACACCACCGGCACGCTGCGACCTCGGCGGGGCGCACGGCTAGCGGCGATTTTGTCGGGCGGTGCAATTCCCGACAACAATAACTACGCGGTGGTGCAATTTCCCGAGGGCATGCGCGTCGGTGAAGTTGATGAAGACTTCGCCATTGATAGCTCAGCCGGTGATATTTTCCAGCTGGGCAATACCGCGTGGCGCATCCGGCGGGTGGAAGCGGGCAAGGTAATCGTCGAGGACGCGCACGGCCAACCACCAACAATTCCGTTTTGGTTTGGCGAAGCGCCAGCTCGCACCAAAGAACTTTCGCAAGAAGTTAGTGATTTGCGCGGCTGGATAGACGCCCTGGTTCATCAAGGCCATAGCCCCGACGAAATCGCCGAGTTAGTGGCTGAGCCATGTGGTTTGTCGGCCCAAGGCGCCCGGCAAATGACAGCGTATTTGTGTGCCAGCCGCATCGCCTTGGGCGGCTTGCCTCGCCATGACTTACTCATTGCCGAGCGTTTTTTCGACGAAGCCGGCGGCATGCAGTTAGTGATTCATGCCCCGCTTGGAGGCCGGATCAATCGAGCTTGGGGCCTAGCGTTACGCAAACGATTCTGTCGCAGCTTTGACTTTGAGTTACAAGCAGCGGCCACCGACGACGGCATTGTGATTTCGTTGGGGCAGCCGCACAGTTTCGCACTCGACAGTGTATTTCAGTTTTTGCCGTCCAGCCAAGCCGAAACCGTGTTGGTGCAAGCGTTGCTTGATCAGCCGATGTTCGAAATTCGCTGGCGTTGGAATGCGACCCGCTCGCTCGCGGTGTTGCGCCGACGCGGTGGCGAAAAAGTGCCGCCGCACTTGGTTAAGATGCGCTCAGCCGATTTGCTCAGCGTGGTATTTCCGCAAGCGCAGGCGTGCCTCGAAAATATCGCTGGCGATCGCGAAATCCCGGATCATCCCTTGGTGTTTGAAACCGTGCGCGACTGCTTGGTCGAAGCCATGGACGCCGCTGGCCTGACCGAGTTGATGGGCAAAATCGAACGTGGCGAAATCCATGTATTGGCACGCGACACCGTCGAGCCCAGCCCATTATCACACGAACTTATCAACGCCAATCCATACGCGTTTTTGGATAACGCCGGCCTCGAAGATCGGCGGACACGTGCCGTGCAATTGCGGCGAGGCTTGCCGGCTGCGCAGGCTGAACAATTTGGCGCGCTCGACGACAACGCCATCGCGACGGCATGCGCCGAAGCGGCCCCGACGGTGCGCGACGCTGATGAAATGTACGATGCCTTAATGGATTTATGGCTGGTTGCAACCAGCCAAGCCACCGGATGGCACCACAACGCCGAACTGTTATTGGCCAACTTGGTGACAACCGGCCGAGCCGCGACGATCGTTATCGAGAATGGCACGGCCAACGGCGCAACGGTCTGGATCGCGATGCAACGGGTACCAGCGCTGGCACTGGTATTCCCGCATGTTGTACTGCCGGTCATGGCGCCGACGGCCACGCTAACCGCGACTAGTCCCGCAGCGCCGCTTGAACGCGAAGCCGTGCTGGTCAAAATCGTCGGTGCGCAGCTCGATCATGGGGGACCAGCCACGGCCGCTGCGTTGGCGCACAACCTTGGGCTTAGCGTTGACGATGTGCGAACCGCCTTACTGGCGCTCGAAGCCGATGGCGCGATTATGCGAGGCAGTTTCACGCGCGCCGCACCGGCCCATCCCCGCCAAGGCATGCCGGTGCAACAAGCCGCGGCGGCAATTGATGCAGCGGAACAATCCGGCGCCGTCGAGTGGTGCAATCGGCGCATTCTAGCGCGCATTCACCGATTAACATTGACCAAACTGCGCAGCGAAATCGAGCCGGTGTCGGCGTCTGTCTTAATGCGATTTTTATTGCGCTGGCAACGGGTGAGTAAAAACACCCAACTCATGGGTAATGACGGCTTGGTCAAAGTGCTCCAGCAGTTGCAAGGCTTTGAGTGCGCCGCTGCAAGTTGGGAGCGTGAAATTTTTCCGGCGCGCCTGCATGGATACGATCAACAATGGCTCGATGGGTTGTGCTTAGCCGGTCATGTCATGTGGTGCCGCTTATCACCACGTTTGCGCATTATCGAGGGAGATTTGCCTACCGGTGCAGCGGCAACGGCTGAGCCCCGAGGGCAGCGCTTTGCGCCAACGCGCTCCGCACCGTTGGCATTTCTGTTGCGCAGCGACGCCGATTGGCTGCGTGCCACCTCACCTGCCGCTGAGCGCGATGCAGATTCCGACGCCGCGTTATCCCCCGAGGCCAACGTAGTGTGCGAAGTGCTGCGCAACCGAGGCGCGAGTTTTTTATCTGACGTGGTCAGCGCTGCGCGCTTGAGCCCCGAGGCCGTCGAAGAAGGTTTGTGGGAACTCGTCGCCGCGGGCATCGCCACGGCTGATGGCTTTGCCAGCATGCGCGTGCTGGTCGACCGTAAACGCGGCAATGTGCGCAGCCATTTCGACAATGCACGCCCCACCGCCGAAACCGCCAGTTGGCGCAGTGCTGTGAACAAAGTACGGCATCGCGATCGCGAACGACCATCGTCGGCGATGCGCAGTTTGCCGACGGCGGCCGGCCGTTGGGCATTGCTCGAACCTGCCAGTGCAACGCATCTCAATACCGAAGCCTCGGCGCGGCAACTGCTCAACCGCTATGGCGTGGTATTTCGCGACTTGCTCACGCGTGAAGCCAATTTGCCGCCATGGCGTGAGCTGCTCATGGCGCTGCGGCGGCTCGAAGCCCGCGGTGAAATCCGTGGTGGCCGCTTTGTCTATGGCTTTGTCGGCGAGCAATTCGCCTTGCCCGATGCGCTCGATGAGTTACGCGCGGCCCGCCTGTCACCCAACGTGCCGGTCGCCACCCGCGTGGCGGCAACCGACCCACTCAATCTTGCCGGCATTTTGTCACCGGGTGCCAAAGTTCCTGCGGTGGTTGGCAACGCAGTATTGTACGTCGATGGCGTTGCAGTTGCATCGCTCGAAGCTGGTGCCGTCGTGCTACGAGCCGAACTGCCGCCGGGTGCGGAGGTTGATGCCGAGCTCGGCTATCAACCGCCGCGAGTGCAAAATCCAACAGTGAGCGCATCGCAGTTATCACTGATGTGATGCAAGGGATGAGATGTAAAGATAACGGCGCGATCAACCGGTCGGAGTACTTGCGATGCGCGGCTCGTTGGCGAGCCAGCCACCAAACCCGACCGCGCTACCACAAGGTCGCGAACTGACGATGGTATCGCGCGCAGCCCTGAGGTAGCCTCGCAGCGCATGAACCTGCCCGCTCCACTGCGTCACGTCACTGCGTTACTGGCCACGTGGCGTGGTCGATTCATCGCGGTATTTTTATTGACGCAACTGCTGCTGCCTTTGCACTACTACGTAAATCACCGCGATCCGCACGACGAGCGTTTTGCGTGGCGCATGTTTTCACCGATGCGCATGGTGCAGTGCGCGCCCACCATCAAAGTTGCGGACGCGGTGCAACCGATGCATCGGCTGTTTCACGACGCGTGGATCAAGATTGCACAGCGTGGACGATTCGAAGTAGTCGAAGCCATGGGCGCCGAAATCTGCCGTCGCAACCCTGGCAAAGAAGTCACCGTGAGTATGGATTGCAGCTACCTCGCACAGCCACCGCGCCGCTGGGGCGGCTACGACATGTGCAGTGTGGCGTTGTTGGCGGGGCACTAGTCATGGCCAAAAAATCTCGGCGGCGAAGTGCTGCCAAGACAGCAGCCGTCGCAGCGCCACAGGCCGCGCCACGGGCGGCGGCAGTCGAACGCGAGGCTGGCCAAACGCACACCGTGGCAAGCCGGGGAACAGCGAGCAAACCAGCGCGTGCAATCGAGCCATTGTTCTGGTTTGGCTTTGCCATTGGGTGGCCCAAACTTGTCGCATTTCGCTTCAGCATTTTCATGATGCTCGCGCTTGATGCGCTGCTGCAGATCAGCCACGCCCCTCGTTATGGTGCCGGCAATTTTAATGTGGGCCACGTCGCGTGGCTTAGCCGGCTAGCGCCCGGCCGCACGGCTTTCGAAATTGCGCAATTGACGATCGCGCTGTGCCTGACCGCGGCCGCGTTGGGCGCAGCGACGCGTGTTGTGGTGCCAGTCGCCACGGGCCTGTACGCATGGGTATATTTTTCCAGCCAGCTCGACTCGTACCAACATCACTACCTGGTTGCGCTGATGTTGTTGATGTTGTGTTTTGTGGATTGGCGGCCCCCCGATGTGCGCCGCACTGCTAGCGAGCGCACAGCGGCCAACGCTGGGCCGGGTCGAGCTGCCACGATCGGCGGCTGGCCGCTACGCCTGCTACTCGTCGAAGTAGCGATCATGTATTTTTGGGCTGCTATTTCCAAAACCGAAACCAGCTGGCTCGACGGTCGCACGCTAAGCATGCAAATCCACGGCTCGATGCGTTCAGTGATTGAGCACGCCGGCGGTTTTGGCGTCGCAGCGAAACTAGTCTTGGTTGTAGAATTCGCACTCGCAGCGGCGATCTGGCACCGCCGCGGGTGGTGGGTGGCACTACCGCTGGGCGTGGGGCTGCACGTCAGTATTCTATGGTCAGGCCTCGAAATTGGCCTGTTTGCCTGGCTCATGTTGAGCTTGTACTTGCTATTGCTACCTGATCGAATTTTCAATTGGGCTGCAATCAAGTTGCACCGTGTGGCGGCGGCACTTCGGTTCGCCATGCCATCCACCGCAATGACCTTCGGCTTGGCGATTGTGGCCATCGTGCTTGCGCTGGCATTCGCGGCACTATCGCGGCTGCCCCACGCCGTGATCACTGCGCTAGCCGGTGCCATAGTAATAACCATCGTCAATGTGTGGCAACACCGACGCCACCCCCGCATCGCCATGGTTGCATGGCTGAGCCCAGCGTTGGCCACACTATTTTGGCTCAGTGTCGATCGCTCAACCGACACGGTGTACGACTATTACCGTTTTTGGGCCGGCTCCGAATCGCGCATCGGCGATGTTACGCGCGCTAAAACGCTATATCGCCAGGTCACAGTGTTATTTGATCAACAAGAAAACGGCTACTACCAGTTGGCCAAATTACAGATTGCCAGCGGCAATCCCGACGAGCAACAACAAGCAATCAACCACCTGCATCGCGCACAACAACTGGCACCGCAACGTGCGCGAGCCTTTGTCGCCGAAGCAAAATTGCTCAACACCCAAGGCAAGATCAGCGAAGCGTTAGCCA